>NZ_JBHIOT010000095.1:0-292301 GCF_042195745.1 Bartonella sp. AP7XZML | reverse complement strand
ACTCATGACAGAACGCTTAATAGAGGAAATAAGCCAATCTTATACAACACCTGCTATGCAATGGGGCATTGAACATGAAGAGAATGCCTTAAGAGAATATGAATTCATTTATGACGCAGAAGTCACAAGATGCGGGTTTATCCCACACCCAAAAATGAAAATGGCGGGTGCAAGTCCTGATGGGTTCATTGGAGAGGACGGCTTAGTTGAGGTCAAATGCCCACAATCAACAACCCATCTTCGTTTTTTTATTTATGACGAAATCAAGCCTGAATATATCGCACAGATGCAATTCCAAATGGCATGCACTGGACGAAAATGGTGTGATTTCATGAGCTATAATCCAAACTTTGTAGGCAAATCTACTGGTTTGAGAATGAAAATCAAACGCGTCAATCGTGATGAGAAACACATTGAAGAGATTAATAAAGCGGTCGAAATCTTTTTAGGGGAAATAGAACACGAGATGCAAAAGATTTTGGCAAAAGCTGCTTAAACATATGGGGGTGCTCTCTCCTCCCAGCACCCCCACCTATTTAGGTAATAAGTAATATAAAAATAGAAAGGTAATGAGATGATATTTGATGATGGCGATAGATATGTAACAACCCGTGAATGTGCACAGCTTTTTAGTGTATCAACCACAACGATTCGCAATTGGGTGCTTCAAGGGGAGTTTCCGCAACCCTATAAGCTAGGAAGAGCAGTGAGATGGAGAAAAAAGGAGATCTTAGCCTTTACTCCAAAGAAAAATAGGGAACAAATAACAACAAATTAAGTAAAATTGTATAAACCACAAGAGGTGGACTAAAAGGTGGTCTATAAAATAGAAAATCAAATAAAAAATTATATATTTCAATATGTTAAAGAGAAAAAGTGGTGCCCAGACGCGGATTCGAACCACGGACACGCGGATTTTCAGTCCGCTGCTCTACCAACTGAGCTATCTGGGCATGCTTCAAAAAAACATAAAGCGTTTGCGGTTATAACATTAAAATTTTCTCTGTCCAGTCATCAAAAGAAAAATAATTGATTTTTTAATAAGTTTATCTCCCTATTCTAGAGCGTTATCAATGAATCTTTAACATAAAATAAATTTGATAGGTATATTGGACACTTTAGTGTATTGTTATTAGAATGCTGTCTTATCGTGGTGGTGATACGAAAAAAAATTAAAAGAATCAATCGAGAAGAATGATTAAGAAAGATTTTTTTATAAAGTTTCCCTAAATTTTAAGCATACGAAATAAGAGACAACATTTTTGACTTTTTTCTAAAAAGATTATTGATTAGTCTTTATAATAATTTGTTTTTCTTTATAAAGAAAGAAAAACATCTAAAAGGGGAGAAATAATGATAATGTTACAAAAACCAAGTAATCGTCCCAATAATACTAATTTTTCTTCAGGTCCTTGTAGCAAACGGCCTGGTTGGACTCTTGATGTTCTTAAAAATGCATTAGTTGGGCGTTCACATAGATCTAGAGAAGCAGAATTAAAACTTGCTGAAGTTGTTAATTTAACCCGTGAGATTCTTGAGGTTCCTTCTGATCATCGTATAGGAATTATGCCAGGATCAGATACCGGTGCTGTTGAGGCTGCTCTATGGTCTCTATTAGGTGAGCGTGGCATTGATATGGCAGCGTGGGAAAGTTTTGGGTTTGGGTGGAATAAAGATGTTGTCGAGCAATTAAAGCTTTCTGATGTGCGTCGTTTTGAAGCTCCTTATGGTGAAATACCAGATTTAACACAACTTGACTTTGATCGGGATGTTGTTTTTACATGGAATGGGACAACTTCTGGTGTGCGTATTCCTAATGCGGATTTCATTCCGCATAAGCGGGCTGGATTGACCATTTGTGATGCAACATCGGCAGCTTTTGCGCAATATCTTGATTTTTCAAAATTAGATGTTGTTACTTTTTCATGGCAGAAAGTTTTGGGAGGTGAGGCTGCACATGGTATGGTGATTTTAAGTCCTCGTGCTGTTGAGAGGCTTGAGAATCATGTTCCAGCTTGGCCTATGCCCCAACTTTTCTATATGACAAAAAATGGAAAATTGAACGAAGATATTTTTAAAGGAAAGATCATCAATACACCTTCTATGCTTTGTGTTGAGGATTTCCTTGATGGGTTGAAGTGGGCAAAATCTCTAGGAGGTGCAGCGGCATTAAGAGCACGGGTTGAGAAAAATTTTTCTGTACTTGATGCTTTTGTTCGCAAAACGCCATGGTTAGAATATTTGGCAAAAGATCCTGAAGTGCGTTCTAACACCGCTATTTGTTTAGATATTGTGGATCCAGTGATTACTGCTTTGGATACGGAAAAGCGAGTATCTTTTATAAAAGCGGTTGTGAAGCGTCTTGATGAGGAAGGGGTTGCTTATGATATCGGTTCGTATCGCGATGCTCCTCCTGGGCTTCGAATTTGGGCGGGTATAACAATTGAGGCTTCCGATCTTGAAATTTTAACACAATGGCTTGAGTGGGCGTTCCAAGTTGAAAAAGCACAGCTTTAAATAATTACTGGTGATTTTCACAACGTGTTTTTAAACAAAAAAGGATACGAGAGATTATGATGATCTTTCGTATTCTTGTATCAGACAAACAGCCTCTAAATATTACATGAATTGTAAAAGATTAAGACGGGGAATGAATGCTTTGTCAGGTGTTGGATACGCACAAATTAAAATCTCTAATGTTTTTACTTTTTGTAGCGAAAATGACAGATTTAAAATATTTGGGTATTTGCTTATCTTTATTATCATAAATTTGAAAATTTAATCACTTGAAGATTGAGAAAAATCTGAAATGAGGAGTCGCACTTGCTCTAAGGTTTCGTTATAAAGAAGAGTTTGTTTTTGAATGCTGGTTTTTTTGACCAAACACGACGGAGAAAGTTATGGCCAATGTAGTTGTTGTCGGTACACAATGGGGTGATGAAGGCAAAGGTAAAATTGTAGATTGGTTGTCTGAGCGAGCAGATATCGTGGTGAGATATCAGGGGGGGCATAATGCTGGCCATACATTGGTTGTTGATGGAGTCAGTTATAAATTATCACTTTTACCGTCTGGTTTAGTGCGTGGCAAGTTATCAATTATTGGTAATGGTGTTGTTGTTGACCCTCATCATTTTGTTGCAGAAGTAAAAAAACTATGTAATCAGGGTGTAAAAATCACACCAGAAATTTTGCGTATTGCTGAAAATGCTCCTTTGATTCTTTCTTTGCATCGTGATCTTGATGCAATTCGAGAAAGCGGTTTATCTGGTTTAAAGATTGGTACAACAAAGCGCGGTATTGGACCGGCTTATGAAGATAAGGTGGGACGTCGTGCTATCCGAGTGATGGATTTAGCAGAAAAAGATACACTTATGGCTAAGATTGAGCGGCTTTTGAGGCATCATAATGCTTTGCGTCTTGGGATGGGTGTTGCAGAGATTGATTCTCGAGCACTTTATGATGAATTGATGCAAGTTGCGGATAAAATTTTGCCCTTTATGGATTGTACGTGGCGTCTTTTAGATGAAGGTTATCGAGGAGGGAAACACATTCTTTTTGAAGGTGCGCAAGGTGCTTTATTAGATAATGATTTTGGAACTTATCCTTATGTAACGTCATCTAATACAGTTGCTGGGCAAGCATGTACAGGTTCGGGGATGGGACCTGATGCAATCCATTATGTTTTGGGTATTGCAAAAGCTTATACTACACGCGTTGGAGAAGGGCCGTTCCCGACAGAGCAGATAAATGATATTGGTGAATTTCTGGGAGTGCGTGGACATGAATTTGGTGTTGTAACGGGTCGAAAGCGTCGATGTGGTTGGTTTGATGCTGTCTTAGTACGTCAGATGGTAACAATTTGCGGTGTTCAAGGTATAGCATTGACAAAACTTGATGTTTTAGATGGTTTGGATGAAATAAAAATTTGTATTGGTTATGAGCTTGATGGTAAAAGGATTGATTATTTACCTTCTTCCATGGGAGCTCAGGATCGGGTGAAGCCTATTTATGCAACATTAGAAGGTTGGAAGGAAGAAACAGCACATGCATTGAGGTGGGAAGATTTACCAGTGCAGGCTATTAAATATATACGCTATATTGAAGAACTGATTAATACAAAAGTGGCTTTATTATCCACAAGTCCAGAGCGTGAAGATACTATTCTTATTACGGATCCCTTTGTTAATTGATTATTGTTTTTAGATTTCTATATATGTTCTCTGTTCGTTTTTGTATCTTTTTACAAAAAAAGTTTTTAAGAGCACGTAAAAGAAAGGTGCAAAATAGCATTGTTTATTTTTCATATTCATTTTACATTATTGCGATAGTTGTACCAATATTAAATGGCAACCAATTTAGAAGGCTAAAATAAAGTTTTTTGGCTTTACTATTGATTTTTTCTCAGTTTAAGAGAGATTATAGAGGAAATGGTAGATTTCGTTGGAATCTTAAAAAAGACAATTAATGCACAAAATAATATTACACCACAAGTGCGTAAGCGGATTTATAAGCGGGCTACCGAAACACTAGAACATCAATTTGTAACAGCAAAAATATCACAAGCAATAGCGGATGAACAAAGAAAGCTTCTTCAAAGTTCTATTGCAACTGTTGAAGGAGAATATTTAGCAGTTGAAAAGAAACGGCTCTCTTCAGTTATTGGGTGGAATCCCACAAATATAAATGAAGATAAGAAATATACAAAAAAAACTATATTACCAAAGAATAATGAATTGTCAGAGGTAAACATAAAAAGAAAGCAAGATTTTGTTACACGTTCAAAGGATAACAAGGTATTTGTTGAGCTTTGTGTATCAGATATACCAGATGCAGAGCCTGTTAATATGGAGGCTGATGTGCCTTCTCAGCATGTTAATAGCAGTGTGTTAAAGATTTCTCCTTCGCAGGAAGATAATCCGCATATTGTTTCGCACATTTTTTCTCAGGCTTTACGTCGTGCTAATAAATCGTTAGTGCAAAGGCGTATTGTGATAAGTGCTGTTTCTGTTGTTAGTTTTGTTGTTTTACTTGTTGGTATTTTTTTTGTTGGTGAGCGTGTATTTGTATCAAATGATCATCAGTTTTTAGAAGAAAATCTTCAAGCTTCTCACAGAGTACCAAAGGCATTTCCAATTAAGAGAAAGTTAACACAACGCTTATTAGAGGATGGAAGTGAAATTGATGTTGGTTTAAAACAAGCGATAGATTCTTCGGATGAAGAAGTACTCTCAACAGTTGTTTCTAGCAATTTGCAATCGCTTGAAAAATCAGGTGAAGCTGTTTTCTATCAAGCACGTACAAATTATGATGCAGAAAAGATAGCAACGGGAAGTGCTCGCTGGACACTTATAAAAGAGTCTCAAGTGAAGGGGGCTCCAGAAGAAACAACTATACAAGGTGATATAACAATTCCTGATGAAGGGATATCATTACGGTTAATTTTACGTCGTAATACCGATCAGTCATTTCCTGCTGCGTATATTATGGACCTTATTTTTATTCTTTCGGATAAATTTTCAGGTAAAACTATAAGCAATATTCAAGCATTAACCTTTAAAGCAAGTGAACAATCCATTGGACTGGCTTTAACAAGAACTATTGCTGCAAAGATTAACGAAGACTTTTTTCTTGTCGCATTGAGTGGAAATCATCCATTTCTTGATCGAAATTTACAATTGATGCGAGAATTAGATTGGATCCGTTTGGTGTTAACGGATAAAAACGGGCGTATAAGTGAATTAACCTTTGCAAAAGGACCAACAGGTAAGTCTATTTTTAATGAAGTTATTGGACAATGGCTTGCACAACAAGATAAGTTAACAGTTCTTGGTCAAAAAAATAAAACATAGATGCAAAAAAATAAACGGCTGTGAAGAATTTTCTACGACCATCTTTATCAATTATATACCACATACATTCACTAAATTTTTGCATATCAATAACTTAAAGAATTCGATAGACCAATTTACAAGTATAAAGCCAAGGCATGCTTTTTTTCATTTTCACATTTAAAGAATGTGCAAACCATTGGCTTTATACTTAACTCTAGGTTTTATACTTGACTTTGAGATAAAGTAGAATCTTTGATAGAGTTTTGCACTTTTTCAAATGCACGCATTTCAATTTGTCTTACTCGTTCTCGACTAATATTAAATTCACCAGAGAGTTCTTCTAGGGTTAGTGGTACATCGTTTAAACGACGCGCTTTGAATATACGTTTTTCGCGTTCATTGAGATTGTCCATGGCATTTATGAGCATGGAACGGCGATTTTCTAATTCACTTTTTTCAATTAAAATTTGTTCTTGATCGTTAGATTCATCCACCAACCAATCTTGTAACTCGCTGTTTTCCCCTTCTTTTGTCCGAATCGGTGCGTTGAGTGAAGTGTCACCACCAAGCCTACGATTCATTGATACAACTTCATCTTCTGTGACATTCAACTGGGTTGCAATTTCTTTCACTTGTTCTGCATTGAGATCGCCACTATCAAGTGCTTGAAGTTTACTTTTCAACTTACGAAGGTTGAAAAACAAGCGCTTTTGATTAGCTGTTGTCCCCATTTTCACCAAACTCCAAGAGCGCAATACATATTCTTGGATTGACGCTTTAATCCACCATATTGCATAGGTTGCAAGACGAAAACCCCGCTCTGGTTCGAAACGTTTAACAGCTTGCATGAGTCCAACATTGCCTTCTGAAATAACTTCCCCAATGGGAAGTCCGTAGCCCCGATATCCCATCGCGATTTTAGCTACGAGACGCAAATGGCTGGTTACTAGCCTATGCGCAGCTTTTAGATCATTATGCTCACGGTAACGCTGAGCTAACATATACTCTTCTTTTGGCTCAAGCATTGGAAAACGACGCACTTCTTCCAAGTAACGGTTTAAACCACCATCACCTGTCATTACTGATAATAAATTCATATGGGCCATATAGCACCCTCCTTTTGTCTGAATTCCCTGATAAGGCAAATTCTATGTTTTAGATAGCTAACTATCCTCATAACCTCACTCTAGCATATTTTTCAATTTTGTTCAAAAAAAGATATTTTATTGTGAAATCTTGAGAAGGGGAAAAGTTTCAATTCATTTTTTTAAAAAGCTCAATAAGTTTAGTCATATCTTGAGGCAGTGGTGCGGAAAACGACATAACTTTACCGGTAGAAGGATGTTCAAAAGTAAGATTTGCAGCATGGAGTGCATGTCGGTTGAATTGATCGATTGCATTTCTAATAGTGGGGTTGAATGTGTTTGATTTTGTTTTAAAAGCGTTTCCATAAACTGTATCGCCTATGAGTGGATGCCCTATATGAGTCATATGAACACGGATTTGATGGGTGCGTCCAGTTTCCAAGCGACATTCCAGAAGGCTAGCAAAAGATGTTGAGTCTGCATGAGAGCCATATTTTTCAAGCAGAGAAACATGTGTAACAGCGTGACGAGCATAAGGGTTTTGGTTATGGATGACAGCTTGCTTTGTCCGGTTATGGGGCGAACGGCCAAGTGATGCATCAATTGTCCAGACATTACGGTGAGGTGCCCCCCAAATCAAGGCATGATAACGTCGATCTAATGCGCAGGTACGTCCATGATCAGAAAATTGAGCGCTAAGACTTTTATGGGCCAGATCATTTTTTGCAACAACCATGACACCGCTTGTATTTTTATCGAGACGATGGACAATACCAGGGCGTTTAACACCACCTATACCAGATAAACTATTCCCACAGTGGTAAATAAGGGCATTAACCAATGTACCGGTCCAATTTCCATTTCCAGGATGAACAACAAGACCAGCTGGTTTGTTAATAACAATGATATGATCATCTTCAAAAAGAATGTCCAATGCAATGGCTTCAGCGCTAGGTTCTGCATCACGAAGGTCAGGGATTTCCAATTCAATTATTTGGTTAGGTTTTAATTTTGTTTTTGGTTCCTTTATGAATTGACCATCAATTTTAAGACAGCCTTCACGGATGAGAGTTTGCAAACGCGAACGTGAGAGCACATCATGATATTGTTTTGCGAGCCACTGATCAAGACGTTGCCCAAGAGCACCTTCATCCGTTATTTTCTGTATTACCATACGATTCCTATTAAGTTTTTAATAAGATTTTACCAGTACGAAATTGCTTTACTATCGAGAAATTCTTTAATTCCCCAATGTCCTCCTTCACGAGCGCGCCCAGAAAATTTTACACCACCAAAGTAGCTTCCACTGGGTAATCCATGTCCATTAACTTCTACCATACCAGAGCGTACTTGTTCCGCAATACGACGACATTTGTTGCGATCTTGCGATTGAATATAGTTTGTAAGACCATACTCAGTCTCATTCGCTAAAGCGACGGCTTCTTCTTCTGTACTAAAAGAAAGAATCGAGAGAACTGGACCAAAGATTTCTTCTTTAAAAATACGCATATGAGGTTTTACATCAGCAAAGACTGTTGGGCGAACATAATAACCGCGTTCCATTCCTTTTGGTAAACCAATTCCGCCTGCAACAAGAGTTGCACCTTCATCAATTCCCGATTGGATAAGATCTTGAATTTTATCGTATTGTTTTTTTGAAACGACAGGCCCAATATGATTTCCTTCTTGGTAGTTTGGTCCTACTTTTGTTGTTTCTGCAATATCTTTAGCTATTTTTACGGCTTTGTCATAGATGCTCTGTTCCACAAGCATACGAGTCGGTGCATTACAACTTTGTCCACTATTATAAAAGCAATGTCGTGCACCACGTTGAATAGCATCTGAGTCGGCATCAGCAAAGATAATATTCGCTCCTTTTCCCCCAAGTTCCAGACAGACTCTTTTTAAAGTTACACTGGCATTTTTCGAAATATCTTTTCCTGCTCTGGTTGAACCAGTAAAGCTGATCATTTCTAAATCTGGATGTGCAGAGAGGTAAGAGCCGACAGTCGCACCATCACCATTGATTAAATTAAAAACACCGGCTGGAAGTGCTGCTTCATCTAAAATTTCAGCAAAAAGCATAGCAGAAAGAGGCGCAATTTCAGAGGGCTTTAACACCATGGTACAGCCAGCCAAGAGAGCAGGAATAACTTTAAGAGTTACTTGATTCATGGGCCAATTCCATGGCGTAATTAATCCTACGACGCCGATAGGATCGTAGTGAAGGATTGCTTGCTCATTTCCCTTTATTAAAGTTTCTTGGAACGAAAACTCTTTATAAGCTTCGATAAAATTGCGAATATGGGAACTTCCGGTTGCAGTTTGCGCATTAAGCGCCATATCAATTGGTGCTCCCATTTCCATTGAAATGGTTTTTGCCATGTCTTTGGAACGTTTTTCGTAGATCTCTAGAATTTTTTCAACAAATCCAAGACGCTCATTTGGTGACGTTGTTTTCCATTTTTGAAACGCTTCTTTAGCCGCATTAATTGCTTTATCGGCATCTTTTGTACTTCCAAGGCTAATGACAGCACAAGCCTCCTCTGTTGATGGATTAATGACGTCAAAATCGTGAGGAGTGCTTGGCTCATCCCATAGACCATTGATATAAAAATTCCGTTTATTAAACATAATTCACTCCCTTTTTTCTATTTGTATTTATGTAATTATGATTGTCTTAGTCTAAGCCTTTTTAAACGAGGATAACAAGGATAATCTTATAAAAACGCGAGAAATTAGATTATATCGTGATAATTGAGCATGGAGAATTCAATAGAGTAATGCTCATTGTATTATTGAGACTAGTTTCTTTTATGAAAAGGGAGAGAAAGAGAGGCATAGACAATTTTCTTGAAGCTTTTTTATCATGAAGTTTTCTTCAAAACAAATGAAATACGAGCTCTGTGACACCATAAACTGAGCAATTTATATCGTAAATATGCAAAAGGCAGATTATGAATATGCATTATGGCATTATTTTTTTCATTAAAAAGTAACCATCAGCAAAAGGTTATTAACCTTCGTATGATAGTTTCTACGAATTCTTTTTGAAAAGGTTATTTTTCTCATTGCTATAAATTTGTTGGGTGCCATGCATAATTCGAAAACAAAATCTATTTCTACGTCTTCTTTTTCTGATGATAGTACAAAAGGTGCATCAAGAGAAGATTTATCTGTTAAGATTACTGAGATATTTCCTTATCCGGAAGTGTGGAAAAAGGCATTTGCCCTTGGAAAAAACGTCCGTTTCACGAGAACCCCAGAAGTTGAGATTTTGCGTCGTCGTATAGAAACAGATCCAGTTTTTGCAAAACAGTTTAAAATTTTTACGAAGCAAGATCAAAAAAAAATTACAGATGCAGATATTGTACGTTGTAACAAGAAAACAACCAATATTCTTTCGACAAAAAAAGTCATTAATCCTCAATCAATAGAGAATAAAACATCAGTTTGTCATTCAACGGTTCTGAAGCAGTTGTCACGACAAGCTATTCATATGCCGTCAGCAAATATTCCACTTGAGGAGGATGAACAAGAACGTAAATTACAAGTGGAAAATGTGCTACAAAAAATAAAACCTGCTTTGCATCTTTCCGATGATGCATTTTTTGAGTGTGAATCTTTGATATTTGAACATGTGGAGACTCAAACGTCAAAAGAGGATGGAATATCAATTGACACGACAAATGAAATTACACCGGATATTCCCACAGCCTTTGATGAGTCAATAACGGCTCTTTACCGTGTTCTTGAATACCGCTTTCCACAACTCTATGATTCAATTACATCAGAATCTCCAGCGGAAAGGATGCGAGGCGTTGAGAAAATTTCTGATTTAATGCATACAAATAATGATACTACTAAAGAGAGTCATTCTAAGCTTTCTGTTGAAGATTCTGCTCATACGTTAAGTAATACAGGGGCGTTAAGCGATGCAGGAGCTAGTATAGAGACTGAAAATAGCAATAATACTGTCGCCAATAATACTGTTGATTGTATAAACAAAGCCGTCACAAAGAATTCAAAAGATTTTTCTGTGATGCAAGCAAACAGTAAAACTAAAACATTGCAATCTACTCGTATGCCATTAGGTAATTATGATTCTGCTTTTATGCAAAATATTCAATCTATTGACTGTGATGTTTATGAATTTCCTCCGATCAACTTATTACAGGAACCTGTTTTTCATGAAGGTACGATGATTCCTCAAGAAACATTAGAACGTGGTGCTGGACTTTTGGAAAGTGTTTTGGAAGATTTTGGCATTAAGGGTGAAGTTATCCATGTTCATCCAGGGCCAGTGGTAACAATGTATGAATTTGAACCCGCCGCGGGCGTAAAGTCATCGCGCGTTATTAATCTTTCTGATGATATTGCGCGTTCTATGTCTGCTATTTCTACACGCGTTGCTGTAATTCCTGGACGGAATGTTATCGGGATTGAGTTACCCAATGCGGTTCGTGAAACCGTTTATTTACGGGAATTAATCCAAACACGTTCTTTTCGTGAAAGTGAATTTAAACTTGCTCTTGCTTTGGGGAAGGGGATTAATGGTGAACCGGTCATTGCAGAATTAGCAAAAATGCCTCATTTATTGGTTGCAGGAACAACAGGATCAGGCAAGTCTGTTGCAATTAATACAATGATTTTGTCGATTCTTTATCGTATGACACCAAAGCAGTGTCGTTTGATCATGGTTGATCCTAAAATGTTAGAGCTCTCTGTTTATGATGGCATTCCACATCTTTTAACACCCGTTGTCACAGATCCCCAAAAAGCAGTAACAGCTTTAAAATGGGCGGTTCGTGAAATGGAAGAGCGTTATCGCAAAATGGCTAAGTTGGGTGTGCGTAATATTGATGGTTTTAATGCACGCGTTGCACTTGCAGCTCAAAAAGGCGAAACAATCATGTGTACTGTTCAGTCGGGTTTTGATAAGGAAACAGGGGAAATGCTTTATCATGAAGAAGCCATGGATCTCACGCAGCTTCCTTATATTGTTGTGATTGTTGATGAGATGGCTGATCTTATGATGGTGGCAGGGAAAGAGATAGAGAATGCCATTCAGCGCTTAGCGCAAATGGCGCGTGCGGCAGGTATTCATCTTATTATGGCAACGCAACGTCCTTCTGTTGATGTTATCACAGGTACAATTAAAGCGAACTTTCCTACCCGCATTTCTTTTCAAGTAACATCAAAAATTGATAGTCGTACGATCTTGGGTGAACAAGGTGCTGAAACACTTTTAGGTCAGGGGGATATGCTTCATATGGCTGGTGGTGGACGCATTGTGCGCGTTCATGGACCTTTTGTCTCAGATGAAGAAGTTGAATCCATCGTTGCACATCTTAAAATGCAAGGAAAACCTGATTATTTAGCAACGGTAACGGATAATGAAGACGATAACAAAGAGGATACTTCTGCTGATTCAGCTGCTGAAATTTCTGAGGAAGAAAATTTTGATGAAGAGGGTGAGGAACTTTATAACCAAGCTGTAAAAATTGTTATGCGTGATAAAAAATGTTCAACATCTTATATTCAGCGCCGACTTTCAATCGGCTATAATAAAGCAGCTTCTCTCGTCGAGCGGATGGAAGAAAAAGGCATTGTTGGAGCCGCTAATCATGTTGGAAAACGTGAAATTTTACTCAATGAAGGAAAATAAACAAACGCATTTAAAAATATGCAATTTTTTAAATATCTGACAGTTATTATTTAAATGTGCTTGTTTTATTTTTTTATATAATATTAAAAATTTAAATGGAGAGTAATAAAGCAAAAGCGATCTTTTGTATTAAGACTTCTGATGAGGTAAACAAGCTTATATCAAAGGAGGTTATGAGATATTTTAACATTTCTAAATGATCTGGAATATAAAGAAATTAAACAAATCTTTATATGAAGACAGATAATTTGTGTTCTCTTTTTTACAGAGAAAATTTTTAATAAAATAGTGCGGTAGCATATTTTTTCTTTTGTAGCGATTCTAATGAAAGAAAGATCTTTGTATGAATGCCTTCAAATGCCGAGAACTATTGGTAACATTAGGGGCTGAAATTAGTATAATGATGGTGCTAACCAGCTCTTTTATAAGTATAAAAATGGTAATGCACAATGCCTTGATATCCTCTATAGGGACTTTTACATTACACCATTTACAGATGACGTCGTAAAATAAGCTTGGGGATCTTGGGAGATATCTTTTCAAAAAAGGCGCATGAATGTGTAAAATAAGTGTATTCTTTTTGAGTACTATTTATGCGAGGGAGATGTTACCATTATTGTAATAAGATTTATTATATAATGGGTGAATAAGCAACAAGAGCTGGAAGCTTCTTTTTATTCTTGTTTTGTTGATGAAACAGTCAAAATTTTGCTACAGATAATTGATATGAGATATCAAGTTATTTTAACCAGAATAGATAATTGTAAACAAATTAGCATTATTCATTTGAGAGTAAATTCAACACTTTTTAGTTTTAGTTATGCCATTAAAAGCAGATGAGTTAAAGTTAAATACAAATGAATTAAAATGTCAGCAAGAAGCTTTTCGTTTTACACCAGAGCTTTTGCCACGGCCTTTTACGTGGGAAATCGATCACAATGGTTTGTTTTGTGAAGTCTCAAAAGAGCTAGCTGAAGTTGTTGGTCCTCTCTCTTCTTCTATTTTAGGGTGTAGTTTTCATGAACTTGCTCATCAATTTAATGATGATCGATATCTGGTTCTCAGTCGTTTTATTGAAGCGGCTATGCCTTGGAGTAAAGAGATTGTTCAATGGCCTGTTGATGGTTGCTTACAATGGCTTGATGTTGAATTGTCGGCTTTGCCAATTTTTGATGTTAAAAAGCAGCTTAAGGGGTTTCGTGGCTTTGGTGTTTTAAAAATACAAAAAAAAGTCCAAGAAAAAAGAAATGAAAAGCTAGAAACAGAAATGCTATGTCTTACGGAGATAGAACGCTCAGCTTTTCGTGAAATTGCAGAGCAATTGCGTGATGAATTGAATTCATCGGTAAAAGAAGAAAATTTAGTTGAAGAAACAGCTATTCAGTTACCATATGCACAAACATTGCCGGTAAATGCTATAGAACAAGCTCTCGTAAAAGAGCCCGCTGCAGTTTTATCATTGTTGGATACAGCAACAGATGGTGTTTTATGGTTGGATGAAGAGGGCTTTGTTCAATCAGCGAGTAGGGCAGCCTTAGCATTAATGGGTTATGAAATAAATGAACTACGAGGACAACCATTCTCTTCATTATTTACTTTGCAAAGCCGACTTTTGGTTGAAAAGTATTTTAAATCAATCCGTATGGAGGAAAAAAATCAGGTTTTAAATCGCAGTGAAACCGCTGATTTAATGACAAAAAATCATAAAAATATAACCGTTTTGATAACGATTGTATTTTTGGCAAAGCAAGGCAATTATGCTGTTATGTTGCGTGATAGGACACAAACAGTTCCATCAGGAGAAAAAAAAGCAGAAGAGGATAAAATCGTTGGAGTTGTTCATGAAATACGAACACCTTTGAATGCTCTTATTGGTTTTGCAGAAATTATGAGAGAAGGCCGTTTTGGTTCGATAGAAAATGAGCGCTATCATGGATATTTACGCGATATTATTTCCTCTGGAAAACATATATTATTGCTGATTAATCAATTACTAGAGTGCTCGAAGATAAATTATTCTGGTTCCGATAACCAGATTGATTCTTCCCTTATTTCTGAAACATTTGATGTAATATCTTGTTTACGTGCGACGATAGCTTTTCTTGAAACTCAAGCCAATCAGAACGGCATTATCATGCGTATTGTTGCTCCACCTCACGTTCCATTTATTCCTGTATCACAACAAGTGTTTCGCCAGATTATATGGAATCTTCTTTCCAATGCTATTCGTTTTACACCTTTGGGTGGACAGATTATTGTTCACGTTTCTTATAGAAAAGAACGTGTAAAAATTTCAGTGAGTGATAATGGTATAGGGATGAACGAAGAAGAGATTATACAGGCACTGCAACCTTATGGTCAAGTAGAGCGCAAAGATGGACGATCTGGTGATAGCGCTTTTATGGGAACAGGTTTAGGCCTCCCAATGTGTAAAGCAATGGTGGAAGAAAGAGGGGGACAATTTTTACTGTTCTCAAAACCCAATCATGGAACAACTGTGGAAATGTTTTTTCCTCGTGTTCCATGATGTAAATCTGGCATAAAATTATTTTTTCTTAGCCAAAAGATCTCTAATTTCTGTTAAAAGTTGTTCTTCTGAAGACGTTTTTTTGGGGCTTTCTTCTTCTTTTCTACGAATTTTATTCATAGCCTTAACGAATAAAAAAAGAACCCAAGCAATAATGAGAAAATTGATAAGTAAAGTAATAAAGTGTCCATAGCTAATGGTTGCTCCAGCTGCTTTGGCGGCACTCAATGTTGCTTGTTTTTCGCCAGCAAGTTGAATAAACATATTAGAAAAATCAATCCCACCTGTAATCAGCCCAATGATTGGCATAAAAATATCATTGACAATTGAGTTGACCAAGCTACCAAAAGCACCCCCTATAATCACACCGATAGCAAGATCAATCATATTACCTTTTAGGGCAAATTCTTTGAATTCTTTAAGCATTGCATTTTCCCCTTTATATAAGCGATATACGGTAATTTACTTACCGCTTTTGATGAAAAAGGAAAGGGCAGATTTTATTTTTAGGATTATATTACGATATTAATATTATTTTCAAAGAACTTTATAAGGTTTAATAAAGAGCTTTAGGGCTCTATTTGAATGTACATAGAATATTTCCTAGAAAAAAGCTTTTTTGATAAAAACTATATCTGCTTTTTCAACAGAAAGTAGAAAACTGTAGCTTAATTTATATAATTGCCTCAAGATCTTTATGATAACATTAAAAAGAGAGATTTTTACACAATACTACAAAATGAGTAGTGTTGAAAGTTGAGCTATCAGAAAGCTTTTCAAATGAAGTGCATATATTAGCATAACACTTTGTCATAAAAAGAGAATTTAGGAATAAAAAATATATTTCAGCACTGATAGAGGAAATAGATAGATGAGACAGGAGTAAAACTTATAATTTAATTCCTCTTAATTTAGTAAGCGATAATAGCAATTAGGAGGGCATTATGGCTTATCTAAAAGCTATTTGTATTGGGTTACATGAGCTAAAATGGCGATAATTCGGATGGAAGAAACACATTTCATCTGCTGGAAGATTGTATCAGTTTATAAATAGCAGAGCTCTAGGGTTTGCAAGATCATTTTGGTTTGGAAGTCGTTGGTATGATGTTTGAGTTCAATAATCAACTGTCATTACTTAAAATATATGTTAGGCAGAGCACTTAATAGATGCAAAATTGTATTTAATACATCAGAAATGGCAAAGAAAACAACGCAGATTATCAATAGAGTACAAATTGATTGAACATTCTGTTGCTCATAAATAGTGCAACAATAGTATGAATTTAGATGATTTTATGAACTATGTATCCTATAAATGCTAGGAAAAAATAGCTTTATAGAACAAGCTTTGTTTCTATTGAAAACAATATTACACAAAGGAACTTTGGGAATAGAGATAATTTGCCTGCATTTTTAAGAAAATTATGAGCGTGCCTGCATAAGGCGTCATAAAACCATGACTATGGTAAGAGCCATTGATGTTCCAATTCATGCTGAATTTTATAAGATTAGGATTCATATTTTAATCTTTAAAAAATGTCGAAAAAGAGAAACATTTTTTAAGAATAAAAAGTTCTTTACATAGTATAACCAATATAAACATGTATGGTTATTATGTGATGAGTTTTCTTCTAGAAGGGGAATATTATTTGGATAATATGCTTGCTTTGATTGGAAATCTTTTGTGTTAAAAGGTAGAGGTGAGGTGCGATGGATCATTTTTATGTTGTGGAGAAGAATTGATGAGTTTTTTTCGTTGTATTGGCCGTTCTGCCTTATTTATGTTGGATCCAGAGCAAGCACACGGTTTAGCGATTCTTGGGCTGAAAAGTGGATTAAATGGTTGTCAAAAGGTTATCGACAAACGTTTGTGTGTAACTGTTGCTGGTCTTGAGTTTGAAAATTTTATTGGTCTTGCAGCGGGGTTTGATAAAAATGCAGAGGTTGTAGATGGTATTTTTCAGTTAGGATTTGGTTTTACTGAAATTGGGACAGTGACACCAAAGCCTCAGATTGGAAATCCTAAACCACGGCTTTTTCGTTTAAAAGAAGATGAAGCGATTATTAATAGAATGGGCTTTAATAATGACGGACATCAAGTTGTTTACAATAGATTGCATGCGTGTAAAAAAACTGGTGTTATAGGAGTCAACATTGGAGCCAATAAGGATACGGTCGATAAGATTGATGATTATACAGTTGGTATTGCTCATTTTTATGATGTTGCTGATTATTTTACGGTTAATATTTCTTCTCCTAATACACCAGGTTTACGTGATTTACAGGCCCGTGACAGTTTGCATCTTTTGTTGAGTGCAATTTCGCAAGCGCGAAATGAGCAAGAGAACAAGCACGGATTCTCCATTCCCATTTTTTTAAAAATTGCTCCCGATTTATCAGAGAAAGAATTAGATGATGTTGCTGAAGAAATAAAACTTTCTGATTTTAATGGGCTGATTGTTTCTAACACAACTCTTTCACGCCAAGGTCTTAGTAATAGTCACTTCCGTAATGAAGAGGGTGGGCTTTCTGGACGTCCACTCTTTGAGCGTTCTACTATTATGCTTGCAAAAATGCGTCAAAAATTAGGGAAGGAGATTGCAATTATTGGCGTTGGCGGTGTAAAGGATGCGCAGACTGCTTTGGAAAAAGTAAAAGCTGGTGCAGATTTGATTCAATTATACAGTGGGATGGTTTATGAAGGTCCAGATCTTGTCATAACTATTCTGCAAGAGATTTTGCAGATGATGCAACAAGATGGAGTTGATAACATAAAAGGCTATCGTGATCATAGTATTGAGCATTGGGCAAAATTTCCTTTGTAAAAAACGCTTTTTTCTTCACAAAAAATTGCGAGATTTTTTTAAAGGGGCTTGCAAACTTTGTTGATCTTCCTTATGTCACATAAGCAAAGAATAAATGTTTACGAAATCGTGAACAGTTATGATACATTTGATTTTATGCGGTTGTAGCTCAGTTGGTTAGAGCGCTGGTTTGTGGCACCAGAGGTCGTAGGTTCAAATCCCACCAACCGTACCATTGATTTCCTTACAACTTTTCTCATTCTCCTTTCCAGTGTTTTGTAAAGCGGTTAAAAGACGCAGTTTTCGGCGTTTTTTGCCTTTGACTGATAACAGAGCCGAGGCCTTGCGCGGGTGTATTTTCCTCTTTTTCGCCCAAAATGGCCAAAACGTCTCATTGAGCGGAGACTTTTTTAAAAAGGTCTCCGCTCAATTTATATTTATTTTTCAATATGTTATAAAATTGCTCATTTTATGGTCGGTATGCATCTTGTGGGTGGCGCGCGTGATACGAACCTAAGGCCTCTGTTTAAGTAGAATCGCTATAATTCCCCTATAAGGTTTTGTTTTTTTACAGTAAGCTTGCAATATGCATGAAAATAAATATTCTATTCTTCTATACTGAGCATAAGGGGAAATGCAGTGATGAGTATAATAGCGGGTGAAGATAAAATTGATTAGCCTTTTACTAAAGAAACCCTTTACTATTTTTTATGCCAGTGCTGGTGTCTGTGAGGAAAAACGTAGACATATTATGTTGTATCTCATCAATAAATATATTACATGGATTTGGGTTATCATATTTTTTGCTAATGGGCTGCCCAATGTTTTTTTGAAGGGACTCCCCAGCTTTGGTGGATCAATATGGGTTTAGTTTGTGTTGGTATCTTTTTTTCTAAATATTTTCCTAACATGATGCGATATTTTTATCGCATCAAACATCATGGAGCATAATATGTCATTGTTTAACATTCTGACTGGAACTCCTTTATGGGCCTGGATTTTGCTTATTTTTCTCATTGCGAGGGGAATAATCGCATTGAAAGATAGGGAAATGAAGGTTAACCGCCTTTTTCTATTGCCGTTAGTCTTTCTTTTTTTGGGCGCAAGCGATGTGATTAAAGAGCTGGCGTTCCTGCGCTGGGGAGCAGTCTCAATGTTGGCAGGGCTGATGATCGGCGTTGGCGTTGGCTGGTTGCTCTGGCGTGCTACTGCGCGTTTAAAAATCAAAGAAGGAACGGATTTCATTATTCTGCCTGGTACGCCGTTGACGCTGACATTTATTCTTATCGCTTTTGTCATCAAATTCACATTGATTGTTTTTCTCAAGGTTGTACCTGATTTGAAATATGCATTTGATTTTAACCTTCTTTTTGGTCTTTTAAGTGGGTTCACTGGTGGTGTGTTTTGGGGCGGCACATTAAATTTATATATAACATTTCGAAAAAATATAAATTAGTTCCTATATCCTTAGCTGTTGATGCTTCTGTCAAGTATTATGATACAGAAGCGTCCGCTGTTTTACGTTGAAACTGCGGCTGCTATACGACTAAGTGGCCTTACGCCTGAGTATGCAAGAGCGGCAGAGTTTATACAGTCTACGCCATAATATGTGGAGCACTCTTGCGGGAATGAGTGCATTATTATTGCGATATACATGTAACCCTCTAGCTAATATTATATTAGTAAGGCTGTTTTTTGAAGCCGCTTGTAATTACGGTGTGTTTTTAAAGAGAACGTTCGAACCGATGTATCGCTTGCAGTACCATTTCTCTTTATAAAACTATTCTCATTTCTTTTAGAAATCTGCACTTCTCAGCTTTTTTTGCGTATGATCGATAACGTAGTTAAGATCCTTGAGATAGTGAATTTTTATCTCTTTTTGCTAAAAATGCTCAAACCATCTTATTTAGTCGAGACTTTGTTTAAGAAGGGATCTTCTAAATTTATTTTTTCAATAGGATATAAATTTCTCGTTTTGGGTGCGCGGTAAACTTATAGCAGCAATAAGCTTAGGTTTATTGGTTCTAAGCGTGGAGGGAGTTGAGCTATCCAATGAAAAAGAATAAATTGCATTTTTGTCTAACTTTGTGAACACACACTATTTTCTGGACTAATCGAGGAAATAGAACATTCCTGTGTTGAGAGGATTAGACAATGAGTTGTAAACAATTAGAGCAAGAAATAGCCACTGTAAAGTATACGTTAATGTAGGAGCCCAAAGCCTTATGGCACACTTATTTCAGTGACGATTATTTAGGACAAACGCATCATGTGCTTGTGGTGTCAAAAGGCTATCAATGAGGGCAAGATTTACAAAAGCTTGAAAGCTATTGCTAAGCATATTACCGGCATCAATTGGAATGGCCATTTGTTTTTTGGCCTTGTAAGGCGGGGATGAGAGGATGACTGGGGACAAGAAAGGTGCTTAAACAAGCGATAAAACCAATACGCGGCGCTATATATAGATGTAAAACCGAAGAAGGTTTAAAGCAAGAGTTTAACTGACGGGACGACAAAAAGAAGCAGACGAAAGCTTTGTTAAAGCTTACCGTCATGAAGGTTGGCAATTAATACCAACGTTGCTGATAATGTAAAAATCATGCCGCAATATATTTAAGGAGCGAGTGCAAGAGATTAATACATTCCTATAGCAGATTGTAAAAGCATGGTTTGTACATGAGCCTAATTATATGATTGATAAGGCAATACAAATCACTCAGGGACAAAATGATAAGAGCTATATTTTATTATGAATCTGACACACAGTATAAAACCTATAAAGGCAAAGCGTTTTATGGCATGGGAAGGATTTTCAGCTTGCTGGTGGGCGTTTGAGGGTGTTTTTACACACCGTGAAAGGTATTTTAGCAAATCTTGCTTGTGCGGACAAGGGAGAACTAGAAGTGGATGCTGACATAATCCCTTGTGAAATGGTTTTTATTGCGTCAAAATAAATGATGAAGAAATTTATGTTTTCGTTGGCAGTGATAGTACTTGTATGTGCTTGACCAAGCCACATGTGACGCAATTTTAAAATTACCCATGGTGGCATGTCGTCAAATTGACGATACAGCTCTTCGATTTGTAAGAAATATGACAAGGCTAAAAGATAGACATATTTTGGATGTGCTTGTGCCAATTGATAAGCTTATTGATAATATTTGTAAGTGCCATAATAGCACACAAGAAAAAATATAAAACAACCGCCTTTATTATGCCAAACAGTGCGCCAATTTAGAGCGCGAAATTATTGCTTTTGCAAAGTAAATCAAAGAAAAGCAAAATGATCAAAATGTGGTAATGCGAATTGATCTAGCTGACTTGCGTAAGCAAAAAGAAATAAAATAAGCACAAGAAACTTTAAAAAATAAAGAGAACAGCTTATACGACATTTTTCATGAAAGTAAATTTGCAGAGGATATAGAAATAAATAGGATAAAAGGAATTGCGACGTACAAAAGAAATATTCATAGACATATTTTATACTAAGCGTAACGGAGAAGCGCAAAGATGAGTATAATAGCGGGTGAAGATAAAATAGAGGGCATGAGTCAAAGCCCTATTAATCCAGACATAGAAAAGTTAAAAGCAGCCTTTCCGCAATGTTTTGCTGAGGGAAAGCTGGATATAGATCAGCTTCTTAATCTATGCGGCGAATATATTGATAATGATTTTGAGAAGTTCAAATTTGAATGGAAGGGCAAAGGAGCAAGTTTAAAGCTTGCGCAAAAGCCTTCACTTGCGACATTGCGCCCGAAGCGCGAGGAGAGCGTAAACTTTGATAATACACATAATCTTTATATTAAGGGCGATAATCTTGAAGTGTTAAAACTTATCCAGCGGGCTTATTTTGGCCAAGTGAAGATGATCTATATAGACCCGCCCTATAATACGGGGAATGATTTTATCTATGATGATGATTTTAAAGACCCATTGGCGCGATATAAGGAAGTGACCAAGCAGACAACGAAGTCAAACCCTGAAACAATGGGGCGGTTTCATACGGCGTGGCTCAATATGATTTATCCGCGCTTGCGTTTGGCTCAGACCTTATTGCGTGACGATGGGGTGATATTTATCTCAATAGATGATCACGAGGCGCATAATTTGCGCAAAGTGTGCGACGAGGTTTTTGGCGAAGAGAATTTTGTTGCTCAATTAGTGTGGGAGAAGGTTCACACGCGCAAGAATTCAGCGAAATATTTTTCTGTCAGCCATGAATATATTATATGCTACGCAAAGTATAAGGAAAATTTTAAGAGGAATTTACTACCACGGCAGGATAGCTCTGCGTATAAGAATCCAGATAATCACCCCAAGGGTCCTTGGAAAGCAGACCCTATTACTGCGCATAAGCCTTATGCTGCAGATTATACAATTACCAAGCCGAATGGAGTGGTTCTGAAAAGGCCGCAAGGCCGTTACTGGGCTTTTAGCGAAAAAGTTTTGAAAGAAAAAATTGCTAATGATGAGATCATATGGGGCGAAGGCGAATCCTATCCTATGATTAAAAGGTTTTTAAATGAGACTCAAGATGGGTTGGTTCCTACGACTTTTTTCGGCAAGGAGATCGATGCCAATTTTGATGAAGAATTTGCAGGAATTTTTAAACGAGAGTTTTCAGGTGATACCGCTTTTTCCAAACGTGAAATTGATCAATTAATGCATGTTCAAGGATTGTTTGAATATATTAAACCTACCAAACTCATAAAATTGCTCATGCAAATCGGCACGAACAAAGACGACATCATTCTCGATTTTTTTGCTGGCTCTAGTACAACAGCGCATGCAGTGATGGCTTTGAATGCCGAAGATGGTGGAAATCGCAAATTCATCATGGTGCAATTGCCTGAATTGTGTGATGAGAAAAGCGAAGCTTATAAGGCTGGTTATAAAACTATCTGCGATATAGGTAGTGAACGTATTCGCCGCGCTGGTGCACAAATCAAGCAAAAGCATGAAGCAGAATTCACAAGCGAGAAGCCTCTAGACACCGGATTTCGCGTACTAGAGCTCGATAGTTCCAACTTTTCCATATGGGACGATAGCCCGATTGATCCGGATGCATTTGATGTTAAAGAACAATTGCAAATGCGTTTGGATCATATTTTGCGGGGGGTGAATCCCGAGCGCTCTCATCAAGATATTATCTTCGAGATCATACTTAAATATGGTTGGCCATTGGATTTAAAAGTTTATCCTTTACCAATCAATGGCAAAAAATTCTATTATATAGGCGAGAGCGAAGGCGATGTCTTAGTGATTATAGCCATAGATCCGCCCTTTGACCCCGAAGATGCGGAAGAGATGATAAAGTATTTGCCCGTAAAAATCGTAGCGCTTGATGCGGCCTTTAAAAGTGATGAGGCACTTATTAATTGCGACTTTATCTTTAAAGACAATGAAGTAAGTTTTGATAAAATTTAAACTATAGAGAGACGATTGGGGTGGCGATATGAAACTTAAATTTAAACAACAAGAATTTCAAAATGATGCGGTTAAAAGCGTCATTGATTTATTTAAAGGCCAACCAAGACGAGATTCTTCTATTTTCTTGTGTTCAGAACAAGGACAATTAGCGTTAAATGAATTTGGTTATGGTAATCAATTATTGATTAGTGATGAAAGCATATTAGCAAATTTACAAGAGGTGCAACAGAACAATAAACTCGTGGCGAGTGAGACGCTAGAGCAAAAGCAGTTTTCTATTGAGATGGAAACGGGAACAGGCAAAACTTATGTCTATAGCAAGACGATTTTTGAGTTAAATCAACGCTATGGCTTTACCAAATTTATTATCGTCGTACCAAGTGTTGCTATTCGCGAAGGGGTGTATAAATCACTTCAGGTAACAAGGGAGCATTTTCAAGCAGAGTTTGATAATCTGCCCTATCGTTATTTTATTTATAATTCAAAAGATCTTTCGCAAATTCGCCAATTTGCAAGCTCTACCAATATTGAAATTATGATTATCAATATTGATGCATTTAAAAAAGCAGAAAATATTATCAACCTTCCGCAAGATAGACTGAATGGCGAAAGTGCTATGCGCTATATCCAAGATACAAATCCGATTGTGATCATAGATGAACCGCAATCGGTGGATAATACAGCAAAAGCGAAGGAGGCTATTGCGAGCCTTAATCCACTTTGTGTTTTCCGCTATAGTGCCACGCATAAAGATGAGATTAATCTTTTATATCGTTTAACACCTGTTGATGCTTATAAAAAAGGACTGGTAAAGCAAATTTGTGTCTCTTCTAATCAGATAGAGCAAAATTTTAACCGTCCCTATATTGCCTTGAAATCCGTATCACACAAACATGGCTTTAAGGCGCGCTTAGAGTTGGATATTGCGGGAAAGAATGGCATTGTGAGCCGTAAAACAGTTACAGTGAGACAAGGCGATGATCTGTATCGCGTTACGGGCGGACGTGAGCTTTATAGGGGTTATATTGTTTCGGGTATCAATTGCATGGCGGGGGATGAAGCCGTTGAGTTTTCTGATACTGAAATTGTCAAATTTGGCCACGCCCTTGGTGATGTGAATACAATAGAGCTTAAACGCGCGCAAATTTATCGCACTATAGAAACACATTTAGATAAAGAATTGCGGCTTGCGCCTTTAGGGATTAAAGTTTTATCACTTTTTTTTATTGATGAGGTGGCTAAATATCGTAGCTCTGATGAAGAGCCAGCACTTTATGAGCGTATGTTTGAAGAATGTTACGAAGAGCTGTTGGCGAAAAAGAAATATGCCTCCTTGCGAACTAAGTTTGCGCAAAATGTTCGAAACGTGCACGGCGGTTATTTCTCGCAAGACAAAAAAGGCGTCTATAAGGATACAAAGGGCGACAGCCAAGCTGATGATGACACTTATAACACGATTATGCGTGATAAGGAGTGGTTATTATCTTTTGCATGCCCCTTGCGTTTTATCTTTTCGCATTCGGCCTTGAGAGAAGGCTGGGATAATCCGAATGTGTTTCAAGTGTGTATGTTGATTGAGCAAAAATCGAATTTTACCGCACGGCAAAAGATTGGTCGCGGTTTGCGCTTGTGCGTAAACCAACACGGTGAACAGGTAGAAGATAAAGATATAAATGTGCTGCATGTTATGGTGAATGAAAGTTTTGCTGAGTTTGTGAGTACATTGCAAAAAGAATTAGAGGCGGATATTGGTTATAAACTTGGTACATTGCAGATGGAGCATTTGGTTGGCCGTATTTATGAAGATGTAAAATATGTGGCCGCTAAAGTGGAAGTATCGCAAGCACAAAAAATTGTTAAAATACTTGTTGCAAAAGATTTTATTGATGAGGCGGGTGTCGTTAAAGTAGATCAAGATTTAGTGGCGAGCGAATTTGAGGCTATAGGGGCGGAGGAAATGCCACGCGAATTGCGTCAAGAAATTGTGAAAAAAACTGATGCGGGCGCGCTTATTAATGTTGAGACGCTGCAAGATCTGATTTATATGACAGCTGTGACGGAAACAAAAATTCTGTCTTCGCAAGAGGCTGCTGATATATTGGTTGAGTTGCGTGAAAAAGCCTTGCTTACATCAGCAGGAAAAATCACAGATACATTAAAAGCGCAATGGGCGACTGGGACGTTAGATTTAAGTGAACGTTTTAGTAAAGGGCAGAAGCAGGCTGTGCTGCAGGCGCTAGAAGCGAGCCAAGCCATGCCGATTATTCGTAATGCTACGCGCGAGGTGCGGGTTAAGCTTAAAAAGCAAACAGTGGCTTCACCAGAGTTTTTGGCCTTGTGGGAGAAGATCAATAAAAAGACCACTTATCGTGCAAAGCTTGATCGCACAGAGTTTGTTGCCAAAGCAGTGGATGCAGTGGAAAAAATGGCGCCAGTTGCGCCCGCGCATTTGGTTTATCAGACAGCAGAGATAGAACTGGATAGTGCTGGTGTGACCTATGAAGAGCAATTATTAAAGCAGAGTGCGCTTGATTATAGTTTTTGTGCACTGCCGAACATTGTACATTATTTGACCTTAAAGCTGAAATTAACCACAAAGACAATTATTGGTATTTTGACCAAGAGTGGCCGTGAGCATGAGTTTGTAAAAAATCCACAAGCTTTTTTAGAGCGCATAGAAGAAATACTCAATAAAACCCATGTTAATCTTACAATTGATGGCATTAAATATTTAAAGCTGGTCGGGCAAGAATATAGTGTGCAAGAGCTTTTTACCAGTGAAGAGCTTGTGGCAAATTTAGAGCGTACAGCTGTTGTGAGTGAGAAGAGTGTGTATGATCATGTGGTTTATGAAAGCAGTGTGGAGAAAGAGTTTGCACAAAGTCTTGAAAATGATCCTGAAGTCAGATTGTTTTTTAAACTACCAAGAAGTTTTAAAATAGCCACTCCCATTGGTTCTTATACACCTGATTGGGCAGTTTTTTTAGAGCGAGATGGCGAACAAAAGCTTTACTTTGTGCTGGAGACAAAAGGGGCAAACAGCGAGTTTGATTTGCGACTTAAAGAAATACTGAAGATTAAATGCGGCAAAGCGCATTTTGCTGCACTGCAAACGAGCGTTGCGTTTAACGACCAGCCGGTGATAAATTGGCGTGAATATAAGCGTACTTTGGCCCGAAGGGGCGCATGAGTTTCCAAGTGCTGCGGTGGTTGTTACAGAATGATTGGAGCATGAAATACTTAAGGGGGAGGGGAGAAAAGCTTTTCATATCAAAATAATAAATTGATAAAAGGTATTTATAATGTACACTTCATGTTGAATTTAATTGTTTTCATTTAATACAGGAGGTAAAGTTATGAAAACTAAAGATATGTATAAACCACTGAAAAAAAATTAAACGGGTTGATGTTGCTGCGCTCAAAGCCCGAGCAAGTGAGCAGAAAATGGTTGCTTGAGGCGCTTCTATGAATTGAAGTTTTAAAATATACAAAGCTGGCGGCAAAAAAGGCTGCCAGCTTTATAGCTTTTGGATATATTAATGACGATAGATTATGAAGTTAAAAAGTTGCTCTATGGCTGTGGGGCAATGAGCGGGGTTCGGTTGATTACAGGTTCCTTCTATGCTTTTTTTCTTGTCTATGGGCGTTAGTATAGCACAGTTATCCTTATTACAAATTGTATTTAGCGCGGCTATTTGTACTTTTGAAGTGCCTTGTGGGTTTTTAGGAGATAAAATTGGCGTTAAAAAAATGCTATCTTATCATGTTTCTTTTCGCTCTTCTTCTTTTTATGTATTTACGCGCCTAATCTTTCTGTCTTAATTCCGGCAGAAATTATATATGCTTTAGGCTTTGCTTTATGCTTTGGCGCTGATAGTGCATGGATTAAAGGCTTAATCGACGGCGGTGGATACAAGGGTAGTTTGATCTACCACCAAGTAAACGTCTATAAGCGGGAACTGATGGAATTCATGAATATGGTTGCTGGTGCGCTAGGTGTTCTTATTGTTTTGTGTATGGATAATTATCAGTCGGCATATTATTTTTGTTCTTTCGGGTTTCTCGTGCTTGTATTCTTGTTTAGTCGGGTGACGGGAATAGGTATTGCATCCGCTTCGGATAGTCAGTCAATAGACTCGGGTTCTTTGTTGCATGCAACAGAAGCTTTTACTTATTTAGTTACCTCAAAAATCGGATTATATTATATATTGATATGTGGTTTTATTGTTGCTGCATTGCAGCCAATATTTCATTTTTGGCAACCTTTTATTTTGGGACAGACAGGAGTATTAGACAATGCGACAGGAAAGACTAAAATTCTTATTCTTGGCCTGTGCTTTGTGTCTTATACTCTCGTAAAATACTTATTTAATCGCTTTGTAATTAAATATCTTATGCAAAAATATGCTCCTATGGCGATAACTTTGTGCTCACTCGTCCTAAGTGCTGTTGTTATGCTTGCTCTGCTTCTCGTTGCAAACAGTTGGGCTCCTATTATTTTATTCACCGTATTTCACAGTTTTTTTCTGTTCCTATGACGCAGTTTGAAGCAGAATTTTTTAAACATATTCAACAAAAGAATGCAAATACGGTTTTATCCATTGTTAGTTTTCTTGCGCGTATTTTTGGTATTTTAGCGCTTGTACTGATTGGTTGGTTGGCAAATAATGTTTGTATAGAAGCAGCTTTTTGTTTTGCCTTGGTTTGTATATGTTCAATTATCCCGCTTAATTTGGCCTGGCTTTATACTGATAAAAAGTTAATAAAAAACGAAGAGGTCTGAGAGTGAAGATACAGTTGAATAGGGACTTTCCTATGACTTACATAAAGACACAGGAAAAAATAGTGTGTGGGTCATCTTATATGGATTGAGTCGAAATTAATAGCTGTCCATCGTTTTTTAGTAGAGATGCTTACCGATTTGAATGCGCCAAATGATTGTGCGGCTATTAGCCAGAAATATCGCGAACGAGCATATCAAGAGGATATGATATTGATGTGTTGTTAAATGAATACTTCAGATTGGATTCGGAGGTGGCCAAAATTATTATTTTTGGAGAGGGCAATCATTCATATGAAGTCTCTATAGGTTTTGTGATGTGGACATGGTGCGTATAGTTATAGAATGCTCTCCTAGTGAGTGCTAGATGGTGCTTTTGCGTCCGTAAAATATTGTGCGTTGGTTGTTGAACTAAAGTTTCATAATTTTAGATCGTAGAGCGGTGGGGCATCGAGGTGCCTTATGTATCATAAACGCTCTTTTTTAATTGGTGTATAGGCACAATGGATTGTAAAAATGCTAATGCCTGTGTTTTTTGACAACTTGGTCGGCTTTGTTTTTTTTACGTATGTAAGCAGCGAGTAAGAAAAGGTTAGCACAGGTGTATTACTTGCAGTACCAAAAAGTTTGATTAAAAATACTAAAAATGGATATACAAGACGAACAAACGGCTCGCTGAGGATCTTTTATCAATGACTGTAGTTGCTTGGGGGCATAATATTGTACAAAAAACCAATAAAGGTGCATTGCGCTTCTTTTTTAAGAACTGGGCATCTCCTCTTACCTTAATGCGTTCTCATTATGCATCCTTTACACAAGACTTGCGATGGAAAGACTTTACGGAAAAAATCAATGTGTTTTGTTTAAAAGATCTGAGCTTAATATGCCCTTCAATATGGAAGGGTATTTCACAATGTTTGTTGTGATGAAGCAATTGCTCTCTCTTGGCATGCCACTGGCTGTTGGGTTTATCTCTCAGATGATGATTTCCTTCACAGATGCAGCGCTTGTAGCGCATTTAGGCGTGCAAGCCTTGAGTGGTACAATGTTAGCTCTGAGTATATTTAGTTTTGTTATGTTGTTTGGGCTAGGTATTATTACCGCGGTTGCACCAAAACTTGCGGAAAGTTTTCGTAGACAAGATAGATATGCATT
Source organism: Bartonella sp. AP7XZML (assembly GCF_042195745.1). Classification (NCBI taxonomy): domain Bacteria; kingdom Pseudomonadati; phylum Pseudomonadota; class Alphaproteobacteria; order Hyphomicrobiales; family Bartonellaceae; genus Bartonella; species Bartonella sp. AP7XZML. The sequence goes on along the minus strand of NZ_JBHIOT010000095.1, from coordinate 263,021 downwards.
AAAGGCATGGTTTGATCAAGGAATATGGCTTTCACTTGTGATTGGAATAATGAGTGCGATCATTTTACTCAACACGAGGAATATTTTGTGTTTTCTCGGCCAAGATGGGACAATTGCCAATATAGCGCAGGAATATAATAGTGGTGCTGCTATAGGAGTGGTGTTTTTTTATCTTTATGTGAATAGCCGGGGATTACTGTCAGCAATTGGTAATCCAAAGCCGTTAACCTGGGTTATGCTTGCGGCTATCCTTGTGAATTTTCTTATCTCTTGGCCGCTTATTTTTGGTATAGGTTCTGCAAGCGGATTAGGTGTCTTTGGTGCAGGAGTTGCGAGCAGTTTGATCCGTATTTTAATTGTTATTGCAGCAGCAATAATTTTTTCCCGCAATTCTGCTTTTCATTCTTTTCGCTTTAATTATTTGAGACCAAAGTTAGAGATTTTACGAATAATAAAATTGCTGAGAGTAGGGCTACCCATTGGTATACGTATTCTTATTGCGGAGGGCTTTCCTTCGGTCATTGCATTTATGATTACGTCTTATGGGGTCGAATCTTTGGCCGCGCATACGATAGGGATGCGTCTCGATATGCTTATTTCTGTGGTGGCTTTGGGGATTTCCAGCGCAGCCGCGACAATAGCAGCGTGGTATAGAGCAGATAGGAATAATATGGCTCTAAAACAGCTGCGTATGAGTGTCACTGTTTTTGCTGTAGCTTATGTTTTGTTTTTATCAGGGATTGTTTATCTCTCTTATGGATTCATCCTTACAACCATCTTTAATATTTCTTCAGAACGCGTTGTTGTTTTCTCTTGGAAGTTGCTTCCGTTCATTTTATTGTCTTTTGCTTTTGGCACTTTAGGTGCTATGCTCAATGGCATACTTGTGGGCTTGCTTGATACGTTTTGGTCAACAATTGTTGTAGCAATAAGTTATTGGGGGTTAGGCCTATTTGGGGGAGCACTAATGGCGCATTTTTTTGAATATGACTTTATTGGCTATTGGCTTGGCATGATTGGTGCAAGCTTAATCGTTTCTCTCTTTAATTATATGCGCGTGGGTTATTTAATAAAATGCAATCCTATATTTGGGGCAGAGTGAGTGTTATAAAAGCGCTTGTAAAGCACTAGCTGTGAAGGCTTAGCTACTCATCGTCCATAGAGGCTGTTTTACTTCTATGGAGATAACAATATAGGTTACAAAACTTGCTTAATATTGAAAACTTAATATTGAAAAGAAGTGTCTTTGATTGTAGCCTCAATATTATTTGTTGAGTTTTTAAAATAATATGGGTTTATTAAAATCATTCGGCTACAATTTAAGAGTAAGTTCGGTAGATTGGAAGAGTTTAATACCTTAAAAAATGACGAGAAAAAACGTGCTTATATTCATACGCCGTTGAGGAGTCATTTAAAAAAGTTATTGTTTTTATAAGTTATTACCATTGCGATGCTAAAGTGTATACATTTGTCAAAACAATCGCAGACGCTGACGATGTTATTCTTGCAAGCCCTGTTTATCACAGGTCTTATTCAGAGACTTTGAAGAACGCTTTTGATAATTTAGATTGTGATGCTTTTTTGGATAAAGCTGTTGGTATTCTCTCTCATGGCAGTACAGCAAAAAATGCGCTACTGTCATGTGAATATTTGGTACCAGTTGTGCATACGCTTTATGGACAAGCTCTGCAATATCAAGTTGCTTCGGCTAAAGATGATTTTGTGTCTGAGAACGCAGGCCGTACATGGAGACTGAACAGCGAAGATGTACGGGCTCGCTGCGCACATCTTGTTGATGAAATGTATAAATTTTAAAATAATAAGGGTGGAGGATATGATCAAAAATGATAAGAAATACCGTTAGTTAGTCGTTGGTGGTACAGGAATATTGGCGCCCTTTTGCCGGTCATGAGGGCTGAACAACGTGATTATCGCAGCGCGTTTTCGTTCTCATCAATCCAAAATTGAGCTATTTCAGACAAGGGCTAAATGTATATTTTGGAGATTATTATAAGCCATAGACACAATTTTTAAAAAGGGTACCACTATGGACGGGCTTGAAATATTGCATATTATGGAGGGCATTCGCCTGCACATGTATTTTTGTGTAGATTGAGCGGTTGGCCTTCTTACCGAAGCCTCTGTGTATTGTTCATGTTTTTGGTTCTAATGCAGAGGGTAAAATAATCTCTGGATGTGCGCATCATAATAAGATTGATTCTACATCTGTAAAATTAGGTCGGAAAAGGCGATCATAGGGCCAACGGTGGTCAATGAGAAAAGTGTTTATGATCATGAGATTTGTGAGAGCCGTATTGAGAAAGAGTTTGCGCAAAATCTCGATAATGACTCTGATGTAAGATTGTTTTTTAAACTGCCAAGAAATTTAAAATAACCATTCCCATTGGTTCTTATACGCCTGATTGGGCGGTTTTTTTAGAGTGAGATGGCGCGCAAAAGCTTTATTTTGTACTGGAAACAAAAGGAACGAATAGCGAGTTTGATTTGCGCCTTAAAGAAATGCTGAAGATTAAATGCAGCAAGGCGCATTTTACCGCCCTTGAGACTGGTGTGGTATTTAACGAGGTACCGGTGATGAGTTGGCGCGATTCTAAGCGGGGATGGTGGTAGAGAGAGTGGGGGCTGTGGTAAGAGTGGGCGGCACGAATGACGCTGTCTTTAGTTGCGTACCGCCAAGCTAATTTTGTGCTTTGCGAAATTCGCTAAGGCTTTTGGACGTACCGCGTTTACCGCGTAATAAAATCTTATGAATATCGTGCAGAAGGCACGCAGAAATGGGTGATTGCGTGTCTAGCTTCCCAATGCCGTAATTAGGTACAGCTACATAATGAGATAGCTCTTCAATATCATCAGTTGCACTGATACTCTTTCTTTATTTTCAAACAATAATAGGTCAGATGGTAACGATTATGTCCTTTCTATCTAAGAAAAGAGTAGCACCGCTTGCGTATATGTACGAGTAAAAGTCAATCAACATTGGTCTGAGGTAAAAACCGTCAATTATTTCTAATACACCTAAGGATTTCATAGCTTACTCTAACGGTTTATATAAAACCGCCCTTTTAAAAGATGGATTGGGCGGCAAATTTATTGGGATATAGGCTTTATGAATCTCTCGAACTAAGCTTTCTACTATGCAGGTCCTAAGGCGTGATTGCATATATGGTCGTATCTGTTGCTGCGTTGTGTAGGCAGAGATCCTAAACTAGGAAAGGAGGGCTGCTCTTTTAATTACAAAGGAAGAATACGGCTAATTACAAAGGAAGAATACGGCGCGTAAGTGCAGCAAAATGTATTTTGAGGAGCAGTAAAGGGGTGAGGCATTTGATGTCCAACGGGTGACGGATTAACTGGAGTATAAGTAGGCATTGCTAGGGCGGAGTTTTTAGTTAAGAATTGCACTTCGTACGCTATAAGCTCTCTGCATCCTTCATATAGGCGTTGGATCATCGCCCAATGCAACGTAAAGGGGCTGTTTTGTCTTTAGCGTTTGTTTGGCTGCTTCTATAGTGCCGCTGGCTCTATCAGCCATTATGGTGATAATTTTCTCGTCCAAAGAATAGATCAATTGATTGCGTAATAGGGTATGTGTGCCTTTTTTGACCGTGTCTTTTTTAAAAAGCAGCTGTTACCTCGTGGCAGGATTGGGTGTGTTTATATGATCAGCCTGCCAAAGAAATGGAAGCGTTATCGCGATAGCCACCAATAGGAGCCCAGCGATAAAGGTGGCAGCAAACTGCAATGATATAAAAGAACCAAGGACGCCGACCAAAAAGCTTCCGACCGGCGTTCCAGCATAGCCTATCACTCGAAAAGCAGAATTAGCTCGCCCGAGAAGTTGCTTTGGTGTGAGGCGCTGCCTGAAGGCGGTAACACCAATAAACCATAAGCTTGCTCCAATGCCAGCGATAAAGGTGACGCCCCATACGACGACAGCACTTTTTGAAAAGGCTGGAATCAAAAGCAAGACAACAGTTCCTAAACCGTCAGTGAGAACAGCTAGGCGCACCGGTGCATAGCGTATACGCGGTGCAAATAGGGCACCTGCCATTGTTCCAAGCGCGTAGGCTGCAAACATCACGCCATATTGGCTGCTATGTAGGCCCAGATACCGACTGTCGGTAACGAAGAAGATGAATGAGGTTAGGAATGCTCCAAATACCACCGATAGAAAGAATGTGAGTAATGTAAGGGAGGTAAGATGCCGATTTGAAAAAATGAAACGAAAGCCGGCAATGATATAACGGAAAGTGATGTTTTCTTTATCAGGTGTTGGCGATGTCGGAACAGCATGGCGAGCGGTAAAAATCAATGTGATAAAAAGCACGATTAACAGGCCGAGAAATAGCAGTGTGCTATGCGCTAAAATGCTGCTTGTTATGACAGGGGCAAGAAAATAGGAGACCCCGAAATCTAAAAACAAGACAATTGAGTAGAAGGTCATCAATCGCTCTCCCTCCATGATAAGTGGTGGAATCGTCATTATATAAGCTTCGGCAGAAACGACGATGAATCCAGCAATGGTTGCATAGAAGAAAATTTGTTCGGCTGGAGCAATCTGTATCATGAGCAGTACGAACAGTACAATATGCAGTAGCATGAAGATGAGGAGAGCCGAGGTGGCAAGTTTTATTTTGTCGCAGCGATCAAGTAAAGCGCCTGCAAGGATGCCGAAAATTGGCCACGCTAATGAGAAGAGACCTTGCGCCCAACTTACTCCGACTACGCCATATCCAGATTGTCTTGCTAATAGCGGTATGGCAGTGCGCAAAGCACCGCTGAGTAAGGCGAGAAGACTAACGGTTAGGCAAAAATAGCGTATGTTCTTATTGGCAAAAAGAGTGAACATTCTGTTCTCCTTAAGATACCACACAGGTTTCCGCTGTTCCATCAAGTACGGCGGTTGTATTTAGCATGTTTGCGACATAGTCGTCCAAGATATTCCTGTCTTCCTGAGGTAGAAGAAAATACATAAGGTTGGAATACCATTGCCAACCACGCTGAGTCAGCTGGAGATCGTTATTACTTTCTGCGATGAGACCTGCACCTATGAGCTGTTGTAGGTTATTGTATACGAAAGAGGGAAGTGCGGTCCAGTCAATTCTTTCTTTTTTGGCATAGCCGTTATAAGGTAGCCGCATACACAAAGCCTTGGAGGCTTGTTGCTCCGCTGATACCCAATTGTAGTATACTTTGGATTTGCCTTTAAGTTGTATGTCGGTAATGTATCCGCTTCGACTGGGATTGGCTCGTGTGACGAGTGAGCCGAGAATCGACATTGCTGACGCCCCGAAGCCAACCACATAATCGTCATGATAACCATGCAAATATTTGTGATAGCGGAAATAATTAGCTGAACTCGTTTTAGCGAGCGTTAGAGGAGTGTTGTTGGCAATTTTGATATAGGAATGCCCATTACACGGCGAATAGCCGCAGCTGCGCATAACGATGTCGCTAAATAAGCGAAGCGTCTGTCGATGCTGTAGGCTGGATGGCTTTAGCCCTTTTTGTGCGTAAGACTTATGCAGTTGCGACGTGATAGCCAGATTGTTGATTGCATAGAGGTTGATGGTTTCAGGGTGAAGCTCGCTGGCTTGCTTCAAATCGTATAATAGTTCTTCGGTTTGTTGGCTGTGCATGCCATATAGTAGGTCGAAACCGACATGTCCAATGATCTCTTGTGACCAAGCCACGGTATTGTTGATTTGTTCACGTGTTGAGGTGAGGTTAAACAATGATCGGAAACGCTCAATGAAACTCTGTATACCGAAGCTGATCCGGTTAACGCCGATCTCACGGGCAGCATAAAGTTTATCACGTGTGACGCTCTTCGGTTCGCTTTCCAGTGTAAATTCGGCTAAGGAAGAGAGCTCAAATTCGGCATGCAATACTTTCCCGATGTGTCGGATATTATCTGCGGACAAAAGCGACGGTGTGCCGCCCCCTATATAGATGCTGCGGATGGGCCCTCTAAGCGAGCGAATGAAATTTCCTTTGTTTCTGATCTCTGTGGTAAGCGCTGAAATATAAGATTCGATTTGTTTAACGTGCTTGTAGGCCCCTTTCTGAAAGGGACAGAAGGAACAGATGGTTTCGCAAAAGGGAATATGCAAATAAAGAGAAATGGTACGCGCTTGTGGAATCTGCTTACTGTGCGCTAGTTTATTAAAGTCTAGGTAATCGTAAAATTCATTTGAAATAGTGCGAAATAACGGATATGTGAAGTTGTAAATCGGCTTGAGTTGATCGAACTTCACAAAAGGATGATCCACGAGTTGCATAGCTTACCTCCCCCAATTTCTTAACTCGCACTATATTATTGACGGGCGACTGGTGACCCAATCACCCGAGTGTATTACCAAAGATTTTCACGGAACATAATGAATCCTCCTTTTGTAGAAGCTATATGTATTACACATATAACTTATTATATGAACAGGCTAGCTTGTTTAAGAGGCAATGTAAAGATAAAAATATAAAAAAACTTTCTCTTGCAGCCTTATGGTCTGATATTGTAATTGGTATCCTGTTTTACGTGGTCGGGTTATGAATGCCTAGGGCGAGAAAAAGCAGGGTATTTTAATAGACGTGCGGGGCATCATTGTTATGTTGCTGGGACTTGGAATTTGCGTCTGGTTATGAAATATCATTAGCGCAAAAAGATGGTTTTAAAGGTAGATATATATTTTTTAATATCCCTGTAAAACTTCGAGAAGAGATAGAATTATCTATTAGAAAACATATAAATGTCCAGTGTGATAATATTATCGAATTACATGACATCATCGCTCTTACCCGCCATTTTGACATATTACCTAAAATCTCATTGATATTGTGCCATGTACTGGCAAACGGGGATAGATCGCGTTTTGGTATGACTGCGGCGAAGTTACGTGCCGCATTATCTTTGCTAGAATCCAATAGGATTAGGCTTAATGGGGTGCCTTTGCATATGGGCTCTAATTTGAATTCAACTGAGTTAATAGTATCCACCTTAACTAAGGCTGGAAAGGATATTTACGCATTGAAGGATCAAAAAAGTTTTATCAGTCTAGGGCGAGAGATATCTGACTTCCACAGCGTTCTGCGATGCCGTGACGGTCAATGACGAATACCCTCGTAAAATTTATGAGGCATTATCACAATTGGGTTGTGATTTACATAAGCTTACGGTAATTATTGGACCTAGGCGTATTATATCTGAAGATTATGGTTATTTATATTTCAAATATTAGCTCTATAAAAGAGCAGAATGGTACGAACTTAATTACAATCTGGGTTCTGGGAATGTGTACTCAATCTGCACAGTATCACTAGATCATAAGTCAAAGTATGTGAAAGCGACTGATACAAAAAAGATTTTACGATAGTGAAAGATCGACGATAAAGAACGTTAGTTCAAAGGAAATTGATATTATTGTGTTCTCATATCCTGATTTTTTGGCTTTTTAGATATAAATAACACACCTCCTAGTGGGCTGGAAACTATCAAATGTTGGATCACGCATGGCGCAATTAGCAAAAAATCCTATCTATTGGATTTGGTATGCTCTACTAGATTCTCAGCTCTAAATATTGTGTGCGAAGTGCAATGTCAAGCGGTGGGAATTGATATAAGTGCAGAGTCTGTACCATCCGCTCAGAACAAGGTTGATAGCTCTGTTATGCAGACGATGGTTAAGTTTCATGTCGGAAATGCTGAGCGTATGACTTATACTGAAAATACATTTACGCATATTATGGCGGGATGAGTGTTTGTAAGCACTAGCTGTAAAGGCTACTCACCATCCTAGGGTGTTTACTTCTATGTGGATAACAATAGAGTTACAAAACTTGCTTCATATTAAAAGAAAAGTTTCTTTTCTTTTAATATGAAGCATTGCTACAACCAAAAGGAAATTAAATATCTCGCCTTTATTATTCTCGTCAATGTTTGCTTATATATGATTATTTGAATCGGAATTAGGTTACGTACAATATGGTATTTCTCGCTGTTTTATATAAGGAGAAGGTTCGCACCGATGTATCGGGTGCAATATCAATTTTTTCACTATGGTGATAGGATAGCTTTTTGAGCGTAAAGTTCTTTTACCTTGATGGATCTTATAGTATTCTTCAAAAATATCAGTTGATAAATTTTTTTCGTGTCGTTTATGCATGGGCTGATACAATAAGAATAGGACTTGATTGTTTTTAAAGTTGGTATGTTATGGCTGTAAAAAATGGTAAACAAACGAAAAGTAAGAATTTTAAACCTGTCTCTCGTTTTCTCAAAAGTTTACGTGGTGTGCGCAATTGGGAACAAGTTTCACAATGGCTTTCTTTTCGTAAGGTAGAGGATATTGAATGTATTACGCCTGATCAAGCAGGGGTACCACGGGGCAAGATGATGCTTTCTAAAAAATTTACATCGGAAACATCATTGGCATTGCCTTCAGCAGTTTTTATGGCAACAATTTCAGGGGATTATCCGGAAGATGGTCATGGTTTTGAATATCCTAAAGCAGATGGTGATTTACGCCTTGAGCCTGATCTTTCTACGTTAAGCATTGTTCCATGGGAAGATGCTCCTACGGCACAGGTGATTTGTGATCTTGTGTATCAAAATGGTCAGGTTGTGGATTACACACCACGCAATGTTTTACGAACAGTGGTTCATTTTTACACAAAAATGGGTTTAAGCCCTGTTGTGGCACCAGAAATTGAGTTTTATTTGGTACAAAAAAATCCCGATCCTGATTATCCGTTAGTTCCACCGGTTGGTCGTTCTGGGCGTTCAATTGGTGGTGGACAGGGGTATTCCATTGCTGGTGTTAATGAATTCGATGATTTGATTGATGATATTTATCAATTTTCAGAGGCACAAGGATTGGAAATTGATACCCTCATTCATGAAGAAGGAGCAGGACAGTTTGAAATCAATTTACGTCATGGTGATCCTATTGAATTAGCGGATCAAGTTTTTATGTTTAAACGAACAATTCGTGAAGCAGCACTAAAACATAATATGTATGCAACTTTTATGGCAAAACCCATTCAAGGGCAGCCGGGTTCTGCTATGCATATTCACCAATCGGTTGTTGATAAGAAAACCGGTATGAATATTTTTACACAGGAAAATGGTGAAGAAAGTATCTGTTTTCGCCATTTTATTGGTGGATTGCAAAAACATATGCCAGGCGTACTTGTGATGCTTGCGCCTTATGTGAATTCTTATCGACGTCTTGTCCCTGATAATTCGGCTCCTGTTAATTTGCGGTGGGGATATGATAATCGTACTACAGCTTTTCGAGTTCCCCGTTCTGCTCCTCAAGCGCGACGTGTTGAGAATAGGCTTCCTTCATCAGATGCGAATCCTTATTTAGCCCTTGCGGCTTCTTTAGCGTGTGGTCTTATTGGTTTGCAACAAAAAATTGAGCCGGATGAGCCAGCGATAAATAATGTAAACGCTGATAATATTGAGTTACCGCGTGGGCTCATTGAGGCAGTCAATTTGTTTGAACAAGATACAGTGATACGTGCTATTTTAGGGGATGTGTTTGTCAGTACTTATGCTGCAATCAAACGACAAGAGTTTGAAACTTTTATGGAAGTAATCAGTCCGTGGGAGCGTGAATATCTCCTGCTGAATGTTTAAATTTTATGACGATGATTGATTATAATTCAATTTCTCCAGGAATTTCTTGGTATGAAGATGCTTTAAGAGAACGTCCATCGTATCCTTCTTTTTGTGAAAACAGACAGTGTGATGTGGTCATTATTGGAGGCGGATTTACGGGTCTTTCGGCTGCTTATCATTTAGCCAAAGCTGGAGTAGATGTTGTTTTATTTGAAGCATCACGTTTTGGTGACGGCGCTTCAGGGCGCAATGGTGGACAGCTGGGAACAGGGCAACGGCAATGGGTAGAAACATTAGAAAAAAAGTATGGTTTTGAGCGAAGTAAGGCTCTGTTTGATTTGGCAGAAGAAGCTAAAAGAGATATTTTATCTTTATGCGCAATGCCTAATTGTCCGTGTGATTTGATAGGAGGACAGCTTTCTGTAACTCATAAAAGGCGTGAGCTTCTCTCTTATCAACGGCATATTGAGGCGATGCAGCGTTATGGCTATCACGCGCTTACTTTTATGGATAAGGCTGAAACATTTGAGCGACTTGGATCAACTTTTTATTGTGGTGGTATTTATGATGCGGATACCGGCCATATAAATCCTTTAAAATTGATTATTGGGTTGGCAAAAAGAGCCCAAGATGCTGGTGCTAAGCTTTATGAGAAGTCACAAGTAACGACCATAAGGCGCAAGGGAGCACATTGGAAAGTAATAACAGAAAAAGGTAGTGTAACAGCAGAGCATGTTTTACTTGCAACAAATGGGTATAAACTTGGTCTGGAGCGTTTTATTGAAAAAAATATTGTTTCTATTCGCTCTTATATTGGAGCAACGGACCCATTACCAAAGCATAGTTCAATTCTTATAGGGGGGGAATCGGTTGATGATTCCCGTTTTATGGTTCGCTATTTTCGCAAAAGCATTGATAATCGTCTCTTATTTGGTGGTGTAGAAAGTTATGATAATAAGCATCCTCTAAATTTAGATGAACGTATAAAACGGCAAATTGTTGAAATTTATCCTCAATTACATTCTATCAATTTAAGCCATCGGTGGGGAGCAACGGTTGCCATCACAGTTGAGCGCATGCCCTATGTTCGCCAACTTTTCTCAAGGATGACTTATTGTGGTGGTTATTCAGGGCATGGCGTTATGCTGGCTCCTTTCGTAGGAAAATTATACGCAGAATGGTTAACTGGAAAATATGAACGTTTTTCCTATTTCCAAGACTTAAAGATTTCATCTTTTCCGGGAGGACGCGTTTTGCGTTATCCGCTTATATTTTTAGCAATGTGTTGGTTTTCTTTATTGGATCGCCTTTAATGGAAACATTGCTTGAAATGAAGAAAATTAATGGCTTATTTAGTATCTGTCTGCTTTAATGATGAAAGCTTTTATAAGTGATATGGGATTTCATAATCGAATAGAAAAATAAACAAGTTCATGGTGCGTAAAATTATTCCAGTTTCTTCCTTTGATTGTATTGTTTTTGGTGGCAATGGTGATCTGGCGTTGCGCAAGCTTTTGCCGGCTTTGTATCATTGTCAGTGTGCAGGGCAATTCAGTGAGCCAACACGTATTATTGGGGTTTCGCGCACTTCCTTAAGTTGTGAAGAATATCAAAATTTTGTCCGCATTTCTTTAGAAAAACATATCCATCCAAAAGATCTCAATTCAACAGAACTCAATCGTTTTCTTGCACGTTTAACTTACGTTTCTGTTGATGTTACCTCAAATCGAGGGTGGGAGGATTTAGCCCTCCTTCTATCACAAGATTCAGCGGATATTCGAGCTTTTTATTTGGCTGTTGGTTCTTCACTTTTTGCTGATATTGCGATGAAGTTGGGAAAAAATGATTTGGTGACACCACAAACACGGATTATCATTGAAAAACCAATTGGTTGCGATGTAAAAACAGCTGTTTCACTTAATGATGTATTTGCAAGCGCCTTTAATGAAGAGCAGATCTTTCGTATTGATCATTATCTTGGGAAGGAAACTGTTCAAAATTTAATGGCATTGCGGTTTGTTAATACACTTTATGAACCGCTATGGAACTCCAATTATATTGATCATGTTCAAATAACCGTTGCTGAATCTTTAGGGTTAGAGGGGCGTACAGAATACTATGAAAGCACTGGTGCTCTACGCGATATGGTTCAAAACCATATGCTACAGTTACTTTGTTTGGTTGCGATGGAAATACCATTTACCAACAGTGCTAATGCTGTGCGCGATGAAAAACTTAAAGTTTTACATTCTTTAACACCGCTTGATGTCCATAATGTAAGGCAGCATACTGTACGTGGGCAGTATCTTTCTGGTCTATCAAATGGTATATCGGTAGAGTCTTATTTTGATGATCTGGGAAGAGTGAGTAAGAGTGAAACATTTGTAGCACTTAAGGTTAAGATTGATAACTGGCGTTGGGCCAATACGCCTTTTTATTTACGAACAGGTAAGCGCATGTTCACGCGAATGTCTGAAATTGTTGTGGTTTTTAAACCTATTCCTCATAATATTTTTAATGTGGATTTAGATGAAATTTTTTCTAATCGGCTTGTAATTCGTCTCCAACCTGATGAAGGTGTAAAACAATGGTTGATGATTAAGGATCCAAGTTATGGCGGTATGCGGTTTTGTCACATTCCATTAGACATGAGTTTTGCTTCTGCATTTTCTGAACGTAATCCTGATGCTTATGAACGTTTATTAATGGATGTTATTCGTGGAGATCAAACACTGTTTATGCGTCGTGATGAAGTTGAGGCTGCTTGGCGTTGGATTGATCCAATCATAGAGGGATGGGAAGCAATAAAACAGCCTGTTCACAGTTATAAAGCTGGTTCGTGGGGGCCATCTGCTTCGACGATTCTCATGGAACGTGATGGGCGTATATGGAACAATTTAGTTTAGAGCAATAAGTATGTATAGAATGAATATTGACCGTTTAGATTTTGAAACCCCTCAGACTTTAGCTTTGGCATTAGCAGATCGAGTAGCTGCAGAGCTTAGTGTATCTGTTCTTGAGCGCAAGAGAGCAGTTTTAGCGGTGTCTGGTGGTAAAACACCAGAATTGTTTTTTCATTATTTGTCAAAAGCGGATATTGATTGGCAAAATATTATTATCACTTTGGTCGATGAACGTTTTGTCCCTACACACGATGAACGTTCAAATGAATATATGGTACGGAGTCATTTGTTACGAAATTTTGCCGAAAAAGCGCGTTTTGTAGGGCTTTATCATAAAGCAATTACTGCTGAACTTGCTGCTTTTTCAGCGGCAAATCGTATTAATACTTTGCCTAAACCCTTTGATGTTGTTGTTTTAGGAATGGGCGGTGATGGACATACGGCTTCTTTTTTTCCTGATGCTGATCGTTTAAAGCAAGCGCTTGATCTGCGAACACAAGCACTTGTTTTACCCCTTCATGCTAAGAGTGCTGTTGAGCCAAGACTCTCACTAACTTTGCCAGTTATTATGCAATCTCGTTGCATTATTCTCCATTTCGAGGGTTTTCAGAAACGCGATTGTTTTGAGGAAGCTTGTCAAGACGGGTCTGAAATAGAAATGCCTATTCGGGCAATTTTGCGTAATTCCCCTCATCTCGTTCAGGTTTATTGGTCGCCTGCAGAAAATGAAATAAGTGAATCAAAATATGCGACACAAGGTGAATAAAACGTAATCTCTCTCAATGAATGAGGGGAAAAAACAATGAAAGGGGGAGAGAAATATGGCACTTTCCAAGACAATTGCCACAGTTACACGAAGGATTTATGAACGTTCTCGATCAACACGAGAAATTTACTTAGATCGTATTGCAAAAGCACAAGTTCATCGCCCCAAACGGAGTTTTTTAGGATGTGCCAATCAGGCTCATGGCTTTGCTGCTTGTGGTGCAATAGATAAAGAGCGTTTGAAGGGAAATATCGTTGGGAATATTGGCATTATCACGGCATATAACGATATACTTTCAGCGCATCAACCTTTTGAAAAGTTTCCTCACTTAATTAAAGAGTCGGCCCGTATGGTTGGTGGTGTTGCACAGGTTGCAGGTGGTGTTCCCGCGATGTGCGATGGTGTTACACAGGGAAATGCGGGGATGGAGCTTTCCCTTTTTTCGCGTGAAGTAATTGCAATGGCGACAGCTATAAGCTTATCACACGATGTCTTTGATGCAGCATTGTATCTTGGTGTGTGTGATAAAATTGTACCAGGTTTATTGATTGGTGCCCTAACATTTGGTCATTTACCAGGAATTTTTATAGCTGCTGGTCCTATGACAAGTGGTCAAGGTAATGATGAAAAAGCAAAGATACGTCAACTTTACGCGGAAAATAAAATAGATCGCCAAACACTTCTAGCATCGGAAGCACGTTCTTATCATGGGCCAGGAACATGTACATTTTATGGAACAGCTAACTCTAATCAGGTGATACTGGAGATGATGGGGCTTCATATGCCGGGAGCTTCTTTTATTAATGCGAATACACCGTTGCGTGATGCTTTAACAAAAGAAGCTACGAAACGTGTACTTGAAATGACAGATCTTGGTGATCATTATAGTCCACTTGGTATGATCATTGATGAGCGTTCTTTTGTGAATGCCATTGTAGGATTAAATGCAACAGGAGGTTCTACCAATCATGCGATTCATTTGATTGCTATGGCTGCTGTTTGCGGTATTAAATTGACATGGCATGATATTGCAGAAATTTCATCCGTTGTGCCTCTTTTAGCGCGCATTTATCCTAACGGTTTAGCAGATATTAATCATTTTTACGCTGCGGGGGGAATGGGATTTATTATTCGCGAGCTTATCGAGGCAGGCTTGGTCCATGAAGATGTTTCTACGGTTTTTGGTAAAGATCTCAATGCTTATGCAATTGAAGCAAAGCTTTCTGCTGATGGTCATGTGGTGCGTGAAGCGGCTCTTAAGGAAAGTGGTGATCATAAGGTATTAGCGGGGTGGAGAAAGCCATTTCAGCTTGATGGTGGTCTTCGTGTTTTATCAGGAGATTTGGGAACAGCTATTATAAAAGTTTCCTCTGTTAAACCAGAGTATTGGCAGATTAAAGCACCAGTCTTTGTTTTTAATGATCAAGAGGAACTACAAAAATCTTTTAAATCTGGAGTGTTGCATAATAAAGACTTTATCGCTGTCATTCGCTATCAAGGACCAAAAGCCAATGGTATGCCAGAGCTTCATAAATTAACGACCATTTTAGGCGTTTTACAAGATCGCGGTCAAAAGGTAGCATTGATAACCGATGGGCGTATGTCAGGAGCGTCAGGAAAAATTCCTGCTGCTCTCCATGTGACACCAGAAGCAGTGGATAATGGCCCCATTGCACGTTTGCAGGATGGTGATATTGTTTTTCTTGATGCTCATGAGGGTAAATTAACCCTTTTGGAGGATTTAGCAAAATTTAACGCGCGAAAAATCATATCTCCGGATCTTTCAAAAAACGAACATGGTGTTGGACGCGAACTTTTTCATGTTTTTCGTCAATCCGTTAATCGTGCAGATCAAGGGGCATCTGTTTTTATGACATGAAAAATGCAAAAATAAATAAGCTGAATCATATATATACAAGGAATTGTTACAATTTTTAGAATTTTGGTATTGGCAGATTGTGTGATCGCGCGGCGGCTTTGAGTGTATTAACCATAAGCATGGCAATTGTCATTGGTCCAACGCCTCCTGGAACAGGGGTGATCGCAGCAGCTTTTTCTTTTACGTTTTCAAAATCGACATCACCAACAAGACGTGTTTTCCCTATACCTTTTTCTGGTGCAGCAACGCGGTTAATACCGACATCAATAACAATTGCACCATCTTTTATCCAGTCTTTTTTAATCATTTGTGGGCGGCCTACAGCTGCTACTAGAATATCAGCGCTTCGACACACATCATCAAGGTCACGGGTACGACTATGGGCAATTGTCACAGTGGCATTGGCTGCTGTTAAAAGGGCAGCCATAGGTTTTCCAACAATATTAGAGCGTCCAACAACGACAGCATCAAGTCCAGATAAATCTCGTCCACAGTGTTGTTCAATCATCATCATGGCACCAGCTGGAGTGCAGGGAATAATTGCATCTTCAAGTGCATTTGCCGCGAGTTTTCCTACATTAATATAATGAAAACCATCAACATCTTTTTGGAAAGCAACGGCTTGTGTTATGCGATTTGTATTCATATGAGCAGGGAGAGGCAGCTGTACCAAAATACCATGAATTTTGGGATCAGAATTTAATGTTGCAATAAGTTGAAGGAGTTCTTTTTCTTGCGTTTCTTTGGAAACGACATGTTTGATTGAAAGAAACCCACATTCTTCGGCCTTTTTATTTTTTGAGGTGACATATACTTGACTTGCAGGATCATCTCCAACGATAATAACAGCGATACTAGGTTGTATATTATAGTGATGGCGGAGCTTTGCTGTTTCGGCCTTAACTTTCACAATAATCTCTTCAGCAAGTTTTTTTCCGTCGATAATATTATTCATTCAGAGATCCTTTCGGTAAGGCTGTTTGTTTTTTTTGTAAAGCATTTTCTAATAATACGATAGAGTTTTATAGCAATATTCATATGAGAACAGTAAGAATGGTTTTATAATGTTGTGGATTTATAGTTTTGAAGACTTTTAAATAATTGCTTTATAAAGAAGCAGCAACATTGCTGTTTGAATAAATTTTGGATAAAGAACAAAAATAATGAAGATACAAAGTGGATATAGTGAATTATAGGATTATAAAAACTTTTTATGATCATTTAAGTTTGTTTTTAATCTGTTATAGGGGGATAAGTATAGAGGGATAATGTGCGCATCAGAATAATAAAATTTTTGAGCGGAGTTTTTATTACAATTATCTTTTTATTTGGAGTGGGGATTCTCGTTTTACCTTATCTTATTTCTACAGATGCGATTCGTATTCGTTTAGCGCAGGATTTAAGTGCATGGACGGGTTACAATGTGCAATTGCGTGATCCACCGCGGTTACATCTTTTTCCTTATCCTAAAGCATTTCTTTCTGGCGTTACTTTAACATCAAAAATGGATGATGTTGCGCCATTAATGGAAGCTGAATCAATAGAAGTTGATCTTTCTGTCGTCGATCTTCTTTGGGGACATATTTCTTTTTCAGAGACGCGGATTATGCGTCCTCAATTTGTTATGGAAAAGCCTGTTAAAACAATAGCAGATTTTTTTGATCGGTTTTCTCGCTCACAAGGTGCATTAGGGGTGGCAATACGTAATACGCGTGAAATATTAAAACATAATCCTGAGCATCCAGAGATAGAGCACCTTTTAAAACAACCTTTTGGACGGATTGTCATTAAAAATGGTGTTCTTGTGTATCACGATAGTTTTTCAGGAGTAGCAGACAAAATAACAGGATTAAATGCAACTTTAGATTGGCCGGAATCAACTCAGGAAGTACGGTTACGTGCAGATGCGCGTTGGCGCGGAGAGTTTACAAAATTATCACTTGATGCTTCTCAAGCATTGCTGCTTCTTGCTGGAGGCAAAAGTCATATTAGGGCAAGTCTCAATTCTGTACGTGGGGGAATAACTTTTACAGGAAAGGCTCGATTATCTGAATATTATATTTTTGACGGAAAAGTGTCAATGCGTTCTCCTGGATGGAATCAGACATTGTCTTGGGTTGGTGGAAATCAGTTTTGGGGACATAAATTAAAAATACCCATTGTATGGGAATCTCATTTTTTAGCGCAGCCAGTGCATATCCAAATGAACAATGTTACATTTACGATGGGGAAAGCCAATGCGCGAGGAGCTTTAAAACTCGATTTTCAAGATTATGTACCAAATGTCATGGGCTCTTTAGCCTTTGATAATCTAGACCTTAGCCTCTTGGGTTCAATGTTTTTTTCAGGTAAAAAGAAAAATGCCTGCTTTGACATGAGAACTTTTGATCGTATTGGCGTGGATATACGACTTTCTGCGCCACAAGCTAAAATAGGAAATATTTCACTCACAAATTTAGCTGCTGCAATACAAATAAGAGATGGGCATGGTATTTTTGATCTTGGACATGCGAATATTTTTGGTGGATCTGTGCAAAGTAATATTGAAGTTACGTCAGCTGGACAGAAAGTGCGTATTGGAGGAAATATTTCAGGTGCTTCTATTGATATGCAGGAGACTTTAGAAATCTTGGGATTTATTCCATTTATACAAAGCAAAACGAATTTTACTGCAACGGTACGAACACTTGCTGATTCTTGGCCAGAAATTTTTACGAAAATGCAGAGTGAATTAACACTGAAGATGTCTTCTGGTCGGCTATTAGGGTATGATCTGAATGAATTACAAACAAGACTTTCAAATAAACAACAATTTCTTTTAACAAATGATGATTCTCTCTCAACAACATTTGATCACTGGGATATTCAGACAAGCTTTTCAGAAGGTATGATGAAGGTAACAGAGTCATTAATGCGTACAGCAGACTTGAGCTTATCCATTCAAGGAACCATTGCAACTGCTATTTCTCAAGGGAAGCAGAATGAATTGATACTACAGGCACAATTACAAAAAAATTATAGATCAGACACTTTATGTAAAGATGTTCAATGCCTTGCTAACAGCCTTGCATGGCCTTTTACATTTTCTCTGAGCTCTAAAGGACAAGATCGTGGTAATTTTTTAATTACAAAAGACACTGATACAGATTGAGTATTATTTTTCGTTTATACAACATTTTATTTTATAATTATAACTCATCTATTTACAATTTAGAGTTGTTTTTAAATTTAAATAAGAAATTCCACTATCGTAAGATTCTCTCATTTTAAATCTATTCGTGATAAAGTCATAAAAATCGCCCTCTACGTTATAAGCGTGGTTGGTATGTCGATAAACGAGTGAAGAGAGGAAGAACAACGCTTCTTATAAAATCTTTCAAATACAAGAGATTCATAATATTGATGCAAATCTTAGAAGGCTGCTAGCAATATTTTGTTGCACTAAATTTTTAAGGGATGGCGGTCAGTGCTTATTGAATCGCAGAAGAAATACCATAGCCATCTTTGGTAATTGTATGCTTCCCGTCGGCTCCAACAGAACCAATTCCCACTGTAATCAAAATAAAGGCTAAGAGGGTTGTAATCGTAATAATTGTAGCTTTTTTAGCAGACATATTTTTCCTCCACGGATGCATCAATGACTGAATGCAAAGATGAATGGTGCATTATTTAAACTTTTATGAAAGCAGAATCACTTAAGGATCTATAAGTTCCTATTATTATCTCATAAAGCTAAAAAAACTCTATAATTCTTTAATATATTATAGTTCTATAGATATAATTTTTTCTTTTTGCTATATATTTTTCTTCATTTTCTCGATGACGATAGTGAGCATTGGCAAAATTTTTATGCGCATAAATTATAAACTTAAAAGATTATTTATCCGACAGACATTGGCTTTGAATGAAGAAATAAAGATAGAGGGGGCACAAGCTTCTTATCTTATGCATGTTTTGCGTATGAAAGAAGGAGCAGAAATTTTACTTTTTAATGGACAGGATGGTGAGTGGCTTGCTAAACTTATCACTGTTAAGAAAAAATTTGTTGTGGTTCAGCTTATCCATCAAGAAAGATTACAAACGACGCATTCCAATCTTATTTATTGCTTTGCTCCACTCAAAAATGCGCGGTTGGATTATATGGTGCAGAAAGCTGTTGAAATGGGGGTATCGATGTTGCAGCCTGTTATAACGCATCATACGCAGGTTACGCGTATCAATATGGCGCGTATGGAAGCCAATGTTATTGAAGCTTCTGAACAGTGTGGAATTTTATCTCTTCCTGAATGCGTATCGGCTCTATCATTAGCAGAACTTTTAGCACAGTGGGATGAGACACAGCCTTTATTCTTTTGTGATGAAGAGCATAAATCGCATAATCCATTACCTTCTTTTAAAAAGCGTGACGTTACAACACCTGGTATTCTTATTGGACCGGAAGGTGGCTTTAGTGAAGAAGAGCGGAGCTTTTTAAAAAAACATCCTTTTGTGGTTCCAATATCACTAGGTCCGCGTATTTTACGCGCTGACACTGCCGCTGTTGCTGCTTTGGCTCTTCTTAATGCTACCGTGGGGGATTGGGCAATGGATTGAGAAGTCTGTAAAATCATTCTAAACAATTTATTTAAGATGATGATACCAATTATAGGATACGGTAAGTTATGGTGCTTGATATAACTGATGAAAGTGAAATTTATGACTTAGATTCTTTGGTTAGCTATTTCCAAGGGGGGTATAAAGCAGAAGATGATTGGCGCATTGGTACAGAACATGAAAAATTTCCGTTTTATAGAGATGGTTTTCACCCTGTTCCTTATGAAGGAGAGAGGGGAATTCGAGCGCTTTTAGAGAGGATGCAAAGCGCTTTAGGATGGAAACCTATTTTAGATGAAGAGAATATTATTGGGCTCGTAGGATCAGTTGATCAGGGAGCCATTTCTTTGGAACCTGGGGGACAATTTGAATTATCTGGTGCACCATTAAAATCAGTAAGCCATACATATTACGAGTTGATGGAGCATTTAACTCTTCTCAAAAAAATTGCAGAACCATTAGGTATAGGTTTTCTAGGTCTTGGAGCTAGTCCAAAGTGGACTTTAGCTGAAACGCCGCGAATGCCTAAATCACGTTATCAGATTATGACTGATTATATGCCTAAAGTGGGGTATAATGGTCTTAATATGATGTATCGCACATCAACAGTTCAGGTTAATCTTGATTTTTCATCTGAAAGTGATATGCGGCGAAAAATGCAAGTATCCATGAAGCTACAGTCCATTGCAACGGCATTATTTGCAAGTTCACCTTTTACAGAAGGGCGCCCAAATGGCTTTTTGTCATGGCGTTCTGAAATTTGGCGTAATACGGATAATCAGAGGACAGGCGTTCTGCCCTTTGTATTTTCTGAGCGTTTTGGTTTTGCTGATTATGTTGAATGGGCCCTTGATGTTCCAATGTATTTTGTTGTGCGTGATGGTCGTTACTATGATTGTACACACATAACGTTTCGTCAGTTTATGAATGGAGCATTAAAAGGACAAGTTGCAAATTCAATTCCAAACATGGGAGATTGGATTAATCACTTATCAACGTTATTTCCTGAAGTCCGCTTAAAAAGATTTTTAGAAATGAGGGGAGCTGATTGTGGTTCTTGGAAGCGCATTTGTGCGTTGTCGGCTTTTTGGGTTGGGCTTCTTTATGATAGGGAAGCACTTAATGAGGCAGAGGCTTTGACAAAAGATTGGTGTTTTGAAGAAGTTTTAGAGTTGCGCCAACGTGTTCCTAAAGAAGGGTTAAGAACTCCTTTTCGTCAAACTATTCTTTTAGAGTTAGCACGTCAAGCTCTTGCTATTGCTCGTAAAGGCTTAAAAAATCGCAAACAGTATGATACGAATGGTTTTGATGAAACAAATTTTCTTAATCCTTTAGAAGAGGTCGTTGCAATGGGACAAACAGATGCTGAAAAATTTTTGTCCCATTACTATTCTATTTGGAATGAGTCTGTAGAACCTTTATTTTTAGAATGTGCCTATTAAATTTGAAGCAAAGATACTTCCTACTTTTTTTAAAATACATATCACCGTGGTGGTTCATTCACTCATTTGCTCTAGAGAGCATATCCTATCTTGCTTTTAACATTTCTCATAACGGAAAGGATACAATCCAAAAATTTCTTGGGGAGTGTGATTTTTATACCCAATAATATCACGATATTTCCGTAATCATAATGTTGTCCCTTTGTACAAAAGATAGTTCATAAGAGATAAAGCTTATTATCAAACATTTTTTATTCACTTGGCTAAGCCTACTTATGAATAGGTCTGAAAATAATATTTTTTACTTTTAAAAGGGATAAAAAATATAATTTGCGGTTAATAGTCAATTATTATAATTCAATATACGATGCTTATATGAAAGAGTATTTTATTATACAAAAATTACGATATCAATCTTTCAGTGCGCTAAAAAGACAGTAGAAAAAATACCGATAGATCTATGTATGTATAACTCAATTTTATTTTTATAAAAAAAAGAAATATATTATGTAAATAGATAGAAATAAAGATTATTATATATATAATGAATGTGTTAATTACATCATTAAATATTGATAAATAAAAAATATTATCTTCATAGAGTTATATGAAATTATAAGCTATTCATAGATAAGAAATAACTATTTGTATGCAAAGGGGTATTATATTAAAATACTATTATTCTTGATAAAGAGGCACGAGATAAAGAGATTGAATTTGCAACGAATGAGTGTTTGAATACGCACAAAAATTCAAAAAAGCACAACATTTCTATAGCAGAATAATCTTTATCAGTATGAGCGCAACTTATTATAGGCAATTAATTATCCCCATACATTATAAATCTACTGTAAGACTGCTTTTAATGCTTTAAACTGTACTATTCATAAAATTTATAATATTTGTAGGCTTAAAGCCTCTCATTTTAATCATATATTCTCAGTCTTTTCCATTGTTTTCATTATCTAGAAATTTGTAATCGTCTTTGCTATGCTCTCACTAGGATAAGCAGCTTTAAAATGTGCTCGTCCTTCATCCGTAATGGCATCACGCCTCTGTAAATCAGCTGTTGTGTTTTCTTCTGTAGAATTCGTAAACAAATGGGATTGTTTTTCATCATGAACAGTTACAGAGATTCAACGTTTTTATAAAGATACCGTGGAAAGCATTGACCTGTATCTATTGCATCTAGATTAGGCAAATTCTTAGCTATCAATACAGAAAAAACGCTTCGTGCTCCTATGCCTGTAATTTGTATCATCCTATTTTCAACTTTTTGTCCTATCA
Source organism: Bartonella sp. AP7XZML (assembly GCF_042195745.1). NCBI lineage: Bacteria > Pseudomonadati > Pseudomonadota > Alphaproteobacteria > Hyphomicrobiales > Bartonellaceae > Bartonella > Bartonella sp. AP7XZML. Next base: position 240,511 of record NZ_JBHIOT010000095.1, on the reverse strand, counting down.
GGACTATACGAGGCATTTGGTAAATTCCATCGTTGAGATTCCGATTATAATAAAACCACTGTTGCGTAAAAGGATGATATGAACTCTGAGTGAGGCATGCCTCTTCAAATTCAAAAACCTTTCCTCTTATTAGTTCTTGCGTAACATTATAACTCCAACTTATCTTTTTTATATCTAAAGTGACAAAATTATTTACAGCATGTGCACGTGTTGTTCGATCAGCATATGAATAGGTATCGTTAAAACGTTTTACTGCGCTATTATAAAAAGCAATCATATTATTTATATTTGCTGCTCAAGCTCCGCCCTCCAATGTTGCGACAGCTCTTGCATTAAGATGTTTCATAAGAGGTATTTCTACTCCTTTCTTATACATTTTTACCCATACGCCAGCCTCGCTTGTGACGTGCAAGCAAATGATTTTTATTGATTCAAGATAAACAGGTTTGAAATGAGAGAATCTTACGTTATTCGGAACTCTCATTTAATATGCAAAACAGTAAATTATCATTATAAATCAATTCCTTGTCTTTCAATAGGCATTGTGGCTTTCAAAGCCTTTTTTATGACTATAAAAAGAGTTTTGAAAAATAAAAAAGCTTTCATTGAGAGTAAAGAAAGAATGTATAAAAAGTATTTTCAATAAAATAATTATATTTGAAGTGCTGATCAAAGCTATTGAGAGTGCAGTCCATAAAATGAGCAGAAGTAGCTTGTTGGTGTATTTTCTAGAAAAATCATGAATGTTCGATTGTTAATTCATCCTTGCTTGGAAAGCTTGTTTCAGTTCAAATAGAAAAAGAGAGTGGTAAGGAGATTTATAGAATAAGATATGCTGTAATTATTCAGTATTAAGATGCAATGAATGTTGCTTATATTTCTCTTTTTTAACTATTTTATGAGAGTGAAAATTTAAAGAATAAAAAAATAATTTTATTTATTTTCTTTAAACAGTTATTAGTAGATAAAAAATTCTCTTTTAATCTATAAATTAAAAAAATAATGATTTTGTAAAAGCCTTGTAAGCTTTATAGGTTAATTTTAAATATCATGCATTGATTTTGAATTATGCAGATTATTTATGTCAACCATAATAATAGTGAGCATAGACAATGACATTTAATTTTTTCGTCAATTTATTTCTATTTGTTATTTTTTTATTATTGGTTTCTCAAAGTAAGAAAATGCAATGGAGTCTTTCACTACGTGTTATGCTAGGGCTTATCCTTGGCTTGATTTTTGGAAGTATTTTACAGTTTGTTTATGGAGAGGGTGAAGGCACTTTATTGAAATCCGTTGAATGGTTTAACATTGTCGGTGAAGGCTATATTTTATTGTTGCAAATGATTGTTATGCCACTGGTTTTTGTCTCTATCGTTTCAGCGGTTGCTCATTTACATTCTGTTTATGCTGTTGGAAAGATGAGTATAATAACAATTTCAATATTGCTTTTTACAACGGCTCTTTCAGCATTGGTTGGCGTGCTTGTGGTTAATTTCTTTGGATTAACAGCAAATGGTTTGGTGCATGAAGGGCAAAATGTCTCTGCTATTCTTGAAGGTCATATTTCTCAACTTGGAGATATGAATATACCAAAGATGATTTTTTCTATGATTCCTAAAAATCCATTTGCTGAATTGAGTGGAGCTAAACGTACGTCAATTATCAGTGTTGTGATTTTTGCGTCATTTTTAGGTGCAGCGGTTCTTCTTTTAAAGAAAGATGAGCCAGAAAAAGGGGAAAACGCGCTTTTATTTATTCAAGTGGCACAAGCGTGGATTATGCGGTTAGTCCGTATTGTGATTGCTTTGACGCCTTATGGTATTTTTGCACTTATGACGAAAGTAGGAGCAATATCGCGTATTGCAGATATTTTAAATTTACTGGTTTTTATTATTGCTTCTTATGTCGGTATTATTTTAATTTTTGGAATTCATGGTGTATTGCTTGGTATTTCTGGGGTTAATCCCTTTCGTTTTTTCAAAAAGGTTTTACCAGTTTTAACATTTGCTTTTAGCAGTCGTTCAAGTGCTGCAAGTATTCCTTTGAATATTGAAGCGCAAACACAGTGGATAGGTGTACCACAATCCATTGCGAGTTTTGCAGCTTCTTTTGGGGCAACAATTGGACAAAATGGTTGTGCTGGTCTTTATCCAGCGATGCTTGCGACCATGATTGCACCCTCTATGGGTATTAATCCTCTTGATCCTACTTGGATTGCTACGCTTATTGGTGTTGTAACGTTGAGTTCTATTGGTGTTGCTGGTGTGGGGGGAGGTGCTATTTTCGCTGCATTGATTGTGTTACCAATTATGGGGCTTCCTGTTACTTTGGTTGCTGTACTTATCTCTATTGAACCGCTAATTGATATGGGACGTACTGCTCTAAACGTGAGCGATTCAATGATAGCTGGAACGGTCACCAGTCAAATATTACGGACAACAGATAAAAGTATTTTTAAAAAATAATTTTAGATCATATTTTTTTGGGCTGTAAAACATCTGTAAGAGATATTTGCGCTGAACCAGGTTGGAGGGGTTTTTGTTGATTGGGATGAGGAGCCCAACCAGAGAGCCAGAGGAAAGAAAAATGTGCACGAATACGTCCATCAGGATCACTAAATCGTTGTGCATAGATTTCAGCTGCGCGGAGAAAAAAGCGTTTGGATACAGGGTGTCGTGAACGATTGATGAGTGCATTTTGCATTCCCATAGCTTTAAGATCGTGCATAAGGTCAAACATTGTATTATAACGTATTGTGATATCTTCAACGTCTGCTACAGGCAGGGCAAAGCCAACACGCTGTAAAAGAGCGCCTGCATCACGAATGTCGGCAAAAGGGTAGACCCTAGGGCTTGCTCCATCATAAATTTCACTTTCAGCTTGCAGCAGGCTTTCTCGCAATTCTCTTAATGTACCAGCTCCTGCCATAACAGCAAGAAATAAGCCATCTGGTTTAAGAGTATTTTTTATCTGGCTTAGAACACCAGGGGTATCATTGGTCAATTGTAATGAAAGAAGTGAAACAATAAGGTCACAGTAACTTTGAGGTAAATCAAGAAATTCTCGATGACGTAAATGAAATTTTTTATCATGGCTTTGATAAAGCGGATCGGTTTCAATGCGTTCTATAGAACAAACTTTTCCAGATTTCATTAAAGCTTGCGCAGCAAGGTCTGTATGGCTGTGTAAATCGAGAGCTAATGTAAAGAGGCGATCAACAGTGCTAAGGCGTTTATAGAGATCTTCTGCCATGTGAGAGAGTAAAAAGTCACATCCTTTTTTTGCTTTTTGAAAGGCACGTTTTCGGAATTGTTCAATGCGGTTATGATCAAAAATTAAAGGATGCGACATATTGTAGAACACTTTCGATCTATGAAAGAATATATTTTGAAAAGGTTCATTATTTGTGCAAGCTCTGTCAAGTTTATAATATGAAAGAAATAAATTTATAGAAGGTAAGAGTTTTTAAAGGAATTAAAATTATAAGTTGAGGAAATACAAAGGAACTTTTGTTCTGAGGGAAACTTGTAAAAGCCTAAATTTATAATGTTGTATTTTCGAGAAGCGGCGTTAAATAGCGGGGATATACTAAGTAAGTTCGTTGAACGCTTGAAAACGATGCTTTATCCACCAATTTGTCCTGGATGTAAGCAAAATGTTTCTACTTATGGTACGATTTGCTCCGAATGTTGGAAAGACCTTCAATTTATTACGAAACCTTATTGTCCTGTTATGGGGACTCCTTTTGTTTGTGATATGGGGGATGGTTTTCTTAGTGGTGAAGCACTCCGTAATTCCCATCCTTTTTCACGTGTTCGCTCAGTCATTGTTCATAAAGGGCTTGCACGAACTTTAGTAACGCGCTTAAAATATGGTGATCATATAGAATTGGCATCATTTATGGCCAATTGGATGATGTTTGCTGGACGCGAGGTTATTGATGATTGTGATGTTATTATTCCCATTCCATTGCATTTTCGTCGTTTTTGGGAGAGGCGTTATAATCAATCTGCTGAGCTTGCACGTTATATTGCAGCATCACAAAAAAAGCTTTTAAAACCGAGTTGGCTTGTTCGTTGTCGGCATACCCGTCCGCAGGTTAGTCTTTCTTCAAGAGAGAGAAAACTTAACGTAAAAAATGCTTTTAAGGTTTCGCATAAAGTTAAAAAATATCTCAAAGGATGTTCTGTTTTGCTGATTGATGATGTATTTACAACGGGTGCAACAGTTACAGCAGCTGCTGCTGCATTAAAAGATGCAGGTGCACGACAGGTTGATGTGCTAACATTTTCGCGTGTTCTCAAAGAAGATTCTATTTTTCCCTCTTCTTAAGAGGAATTTAAAATGAATATTATTAAAAAACATTGGAGGATAATACTATGAAAGAGATAATAATTTATACACGCCCTAACTGTCCTTATTGTACAAAAGCACGTGATTTTCTTAATAAAAAAGGCGTAAAGTATACAGATATTGATGCTTCCACATCCCTTCGCCAAGAAATGGTACAGCGTGCAAATGGACGTAATACATTTCCACAAATTTTCATAGGTGATTATCACGTTGGCGGTTGTGATGATCTTTATGCTTTAGAGGCTGAGGGAAAGCTGAATTCTTTATTACAAGGCATATAATATTTGTAAATTACATATCCTTACGACCTTTTTGCGAGAAGGAGATAGTTAACACCCATGTCTTTTGAGCGATTCCAGCTGTCGTTTAAAGGGTTATAAGTAATACCTATCTCATCAATGACAGTCAGAGCGTTTTTTGATAAGAAATTTTTAAGTTCTAGAGGTTTTAGGAATTTTTTATAATCGTGGGTTCCTTTAGGAAGCCAACGTAGAATATATTCAGCGCCTACAATAGCAAGCCCCCATGCTTTCCATGTGCGGTTGAGTGTTGAGACAAACATCAACCCTTGTGGTTTCAACATTTTTGCTGTAGCTGCTATGAAGAGATTAACGTCAGCGACATGTTCAACAACTTCCATATTAAGGATAATATCAAATTTTTCTCCTTCATTGGCAAGTACTTCTGCTGTCGTCGTGCGGTAATCAATGGAAAGGTCATTTTGAGCAGCATGGGTTTTTGCGACTTCAATATTTGTTTGTGCAGCATCAACGCCTACAACCATAGCACCAAGACGTGCCATTGGTTCAGATAACAAGCCTCCTCCACAGCCAATATCAAGAATTTTCAAATTGTGAAAGGGCGTAAGTGAAGAAGGGTCACGATTAAACTCTAAACAGATTTTTTCTCTGATGTAAGCAAGGCGTGTTGGGTTAAATTGGTGAAGAGGTCGAAATTTTCCTTGTGGATTCCACCATTCTGTAGCAATACGTGAAAAGTGATCAATTTCACTTTGATCAATAGTTGTTTGTGTTTCATCGATCATGTTGCCTTCCTTTTATTTTTAATGATCAGGTCAAGTAGATTTTATACAAAGTCAAGAGAAATTAATATAATCATAATGAAACTTGCACAAATGATAGATATTCGCTATGTCGAGAAAATGGTTAGTTGATACAGCATCTAATTCTCATTACTGTTTGAGATAAGAGATGTAAAGGTAAGAGTGTTATTAATGGCGCGCATTGTCATGAAATTTGGTGGAACATCTGTAGCAAACATTGAATGTATTCATAATGTTGCACGGCATGTCAAAAGAGAGGTTGATGCAGGCAATGAGGTTGCCGTTGTCGTATCTGCGATGGCTGGTAAAACAAATGAACTTGTTCAGTGGACAAGTGATGCTTCCTCTATACATAGAGATGCTCGTGAATATGATGTTGTGGTTGCTTCTGGTGAACAGGTTACTTCAGGTTTGTTGGCTTTGACACTTCAAGAAATGGGGGTGAATGCACGTTCATGGCTTGGTTGGCAAATTCCTATTCATACAGACAATGCGCATGGCCGTGCACGTATTACTAATATTGATGGATCTTTTTTAATCGAGTGTTTTCAGGAAGGTCAGGTTGCTGTTATTGCTGGTTTTCAGGGGGTAACTCCGGATAATCGGATTTCTACCTTAGGGCGTGGGGGATCAGATACAAGTGCTGTTGCTATAGCAGCGGCTGTACAAGCTGATCGCTGTGATATTTATACGGATGTGGATGGTGTTTATACAACGGATCCACGTATAGAGCCGAAAGCGCGTCGTTTACCAAAAGTAGCTTTTGAAGAAATGCTAGAAATGGCTTCTCTTGGTGCAAAGGTTTTACAGGTTCGTTCTGTTGAATTGGCAATGGTTCATAAGGTTCGTACCTTTGTGCGTTCAAGTTTTGAGGATCCTGATGCGTTAGGCATGGAGGATCCAATGAGTTCTTCTGGAACACTTATTTGCGATGAGGATGAAATTGTGGAACAACAAAATGTTACTGGTATTGCTTTTGCTAAGGATGAAGCACAAATTTCCCTTCGTCGGCTTGCCGATCGTCCAGGGATTTCGGCAGCAATTTTTGGTCCCTTGGCTGAAGAAAGCATTAATGTTGATATGATTGTGCAAAATATTTCTGAAGATGGCTCAAAAACTGATATGACTTTTACTGTACCATCATCAGATGTAGAAAAAGCCGTTACACTTCTTGAAAAGAATCGCAAAGAAATTGGATTTGATGTTCTCCAGTTTGAAAGCGATCTCGCCAAGGTATCTGTGATTGGTATTGGAATGCGTAGCCATGCAGGTGTTGCCGCTACAGCATTTAAGGCTTTGGCTGAAAAGGGTATTAACATTCAAGCAATTACGACCTCAGAAATTAAAATTTCTATTTTGATTGATAGTGCTTACACTGAACTTGCGGTTAGAACATTACATGCTGTTTATGCACTTGATAAGGGATAAGTATTTTTTAGTTTCAACAGAGTTTCAATAACGTAAAGCTTTAATATATATTAATAATTTTTGTTAAGGATATTTATATTTTTAACTTAAATGGAATATTTAATACAGCAGGACTCTCTCATTTTAAACTTGTTCATGATGAATTTAAAATGGTCACTTATACATTACAAGAGAAAGATGTTTGGGTAAAAAACGGTTTAAGAAGGGATAAAAAATATGCCGTCTATAGACGTTTTAGAGCCTATAGAGAGGGATGGAGAAGTCTTTACGATAAAAGCCTTAATAGAACTAAGGAACAATGCACTGCGTTTATTCAAAAGATGCATGTTACATGAGGGACAGCCCCGTCAATACAGATTTAATATTATAAATCTTAGAGAAATTAGAGCTCATTAGATTAGTGACGGAATTACCAAAATAGAATTGATGATGTATTTTCTAGAGATGTTTAGTTTGTCATCAAATGATTGTTTATGACTTTATGTATATCTTGAAAATTTAATTTTTTCCGTATTACGAGGCAATAAAAAAATATATCTCTATAGATAATATTTATATTGCACTATAAGTTATAAAATTACTATATCTTATGCGTTTATAGCTTCTTCAGAAGTACTTTTCATAAAATCATGTAAATATAGATCAAAATTAATGATAATGTTATAGTGTGTTGCTTTTATGATTTTATTACTTAAATTTTTTTCATGTTTATTTCTCTTTTTTGAATTATGATTAAGATTTTCAAAGTTTTCGATACCTCCATATGTTCTTTAGGTTAACTTTCTTCCCTTAACTACTCTATTATAAGTATTTTCTGTGTGATACTGCCAATCATGCATGAAATACATTATTTCGTTTTTGCAGTATATCATGCTAGTTTTTTATCATGTTTACATATTTTGCAAATGGTGGTCTTTGTAAGTAAAGCTCTTCTTGTGAGAAATATAGCCATATTATTTTACTCTTCTTGTATTTTATGTAGCGTTGTATAAATTCGAAAGTCTCGGAAATATTGCTTTTTAAATTATCTATGAAGAGTATTTTATGGTATCAAGAAATATAGAGCGACCTCTTTAAACAAAAAGAAAATAAATATCAAATAAGAGCGGGAAAAGGGGAGAACAACGATATATATGCTCTATTTTCCCACCAATCATATGTTTTAGAATAGTCTAAATGACTAGGGGTTTCTTTTTTCCCGCGAGTTAATTACGTAAACTAGAGCGCTCCCTATGGAAGCATGCTTCAAGTTTAATTCTTTCATGGAGTGAGACAAGCGATGTGTCGATGATAAAAAACGGGAATATTTTTCCACTCCATTGTCAATCTAGTAGTGATGTTATGACGTTGTTATTCCAAATAAATCTTTTGTTTTTTGTCACCTGTATCAATATCTAATGTCAGTGCAGATGCATATTTGATGGTATATTGAGACGGATAAGGGGCCTACGAGCAACTCCTGTTTTTGTATGCCAGATAGGAATAAGGATGTTGCGTATACCTGGTGGGGTAATTTCTGAAATGGAGATAAAACCTAATTGGGTGAGAATATGAAGCCATAAAAGTGAAAACCAACTTCCATTTTACAACTTCCTTTTAATTCTGCTTTACAACTTTCAAAGGCATTGACAGCAATATCTTTTAAATAATGGATATTACACATTGGTTCACGTTTTTGTTTATTGCGTTATTTAAATCGTATATGCCTTTCACGTAAAACAAAACGCTATTATAGTGCCAATTTACGCGCTTGTTTTGAAGAAATATCTCTCTCCCCAAGCCCCCACATTATGGCGCCTGTGGATGGCGTAACGTAAAGTTTATGGGGGACCACCATCTCCTTTACTTAGATCAAAGGTGTCAGCTGGTCGTCATCATTTAATTTTTAGTTTTCCTGTTGAACAGCGCTTATATGGATATGATGAAGCATTCTTATTTCTTTCTTCAAATAATCCATACTTCTCCTCGGCTTGTGACGTGTAAGAGAATAGTCTTGATTGATTCATCATGTACAGATTTGAAATGAGGAAATCATACGATATTTAGACTCCATTCAAGATTTATAATGATAAGTCAAATATTTTTTTATCCAAAAATAATGTGCTTTTAAGAAGATAAAAATTAAAGTTATTTAGAATACCGCAATAAAATCAGTAACGAGGAAGGTGATTTATTAGGAAAAAATAAGTCATGGAATTACTTAACTGATTATTGAACTTTGCTTATTCTTATCTGTTTCGTATGATTAAACATAAGATATTGATTTATAATAATTAATTTTTTCTTTATAGTGAATAATAGTCCCGACGAAAGGCAGCTTTTCTGAAACCACGAAGCCTTTTATATTGAAACAATTAAAATCATTTTTGTGCACACCATGAGTGGAGCCGGTGCATGAGTAAAAGAATATTGAAGAAAGGAATAAAAATATCTCTTATAAGTCTTCTTAAGAGTCAAAGGTGTTGTAACATTAGAGGCTCGTAAATAGTATGATGATGTTAGTTTTCTCCTTCATAAGTGTAAAGATGAGGCGAGACAACAGCTTTTACATTAAATATCGTCCGAACCCAACAAATGAGCGAAATCGCTTTTTAAAAGTTCTGCATAAAAATGTATTTTCAGTTAGTTTGTTAGGAACTATGAGAAATTCCTTTATTGCGCTTAATATAAATAAATCCATATCCCAGACCGATAAGGGCAGATAAACCTGAGCCACAAAGGACCCCAATTTTTGCCGCATCAAGCAGAATAATATCTTTAAAAGCGAGCATTGAAACAAAAATAGACATTGTAAAGCCAATTCCTGCTAAAAAACCAATGAGTAAAACGCCTGTCCAGGTCATATGAGGGGGGAGGCGGCATAGCCCTGATTTTACAGCTATATAACTGGCAGTGATAATACCAAGAGGCTTACCGATGAAAAGACCAATGACAACACCCAGAACAATCAAGAATGATTTGTCAGAAGAAAGATCAAAGTTTGCAAAACTTACTCCTGCATTTGCGAAGGCAAAAACTGGCATGATACCGTATGCAACCCATGGATGCAATGCTTTTTGAACACGTGTTACTGGGGCGATCATGGCCCGTTGTCCTTTGCGCATCTTTTTCAATGCTGTTGAAATATGATGCAGATCTGTTTTTGTATTTTTTTCTTGAAGAATTTGCATAGCGTTACTGAGCATGGTGAGTGGCGCTACAAGAGTACGGGTAGGAAGAACGGGAGTCATCATCCCTAAGATTACGCCAGCAAGCGATGGGTGAACGCCTGTTACCATTAAACCCCACCAAATGATTGCACCAGGTAAAATGTAAAGCCATGCTGATGCAAGCCCGATCCACTGAAAAAATAGTACCAAAGCAATACCCGCTCCTGCAATCATTAAACCGCTAGGATCAATGTTTGTTGAGTAGAAAAAAGCAATAATAAGAACAGCGATAATATCGTCAATAATTGCTAATGATAGAAGAATAATATGAAGATTAGAAGGAATTTTTTTCCCTAGAAGAGCAAGAATACCTAGAGCAAAGGCAATATCTGTTGCTGTTGGCACAGCCCAACCGCGGATATGTCCCTCGTTAAAATTGAAGATAAAGTAAATAATTGCAGGAACACAAACGCCCCCTATTGCAGCAACAATTGGTAAGATTGCTTGTTTAAAATCGGCAAGAGCCCCTTCATGAATTTCGCGTCGAATTTCCATTCCTGCGACGAGAAAGAAAATAGTCATAAGGGCATCATTAACCCAGAAATGTAAATCCCATGAAAGAGTGAAATGACCCAAATTAAAGCCAAGAGGTGTATGCCAAAAAGATTCATAGAAAGCAGCATATTTAGAATTGGCAAAAATAAGTGCAGAAGCAGCAGCTAATAAAAGAACAACACCACTAAGAGCTTCAATATGGAGAAAACGCTCGATAGCAGAAAGCGCTTGATTAGTGACACGAGAAGCGCGATTAGGCAGGCGATTTGAAGATAAATCAGACATGAACAACTCCAAGCATCGTCAATTTTAGATTCTATACTCTCTGTATAAATGACTTTGTATGATACCTTCTGTATCATACAAAAGAAAAAAGAGGAATAAAGTTCTTAATTTATAGACAAGATCATCATGTTTAAAGCACAAAATGTTTAACGCGACGCTTCATTTTTAATAGTGAGATGTACTTTGCTTAAAGCCTTAGATAGATCATTTTGTAGAGCAGATTCGAGATCAACTATTGCGAGACCTTTATTATCTTTTGCTTTAATTTTAACGATCAATGTTTGTGGATTTTTAGCAAATTCTCCTAAGGATTTTGAAATTTTTTCTGCTTCGTCATGATTTTTTAGCAGAATTTTTGGAGTCTGCGTCATCATTAGATAGAAATCGTCATAAAGTTCCTTTTTTAGATCATGTTGGCTGTCATTAAGATTTTGCGCAAGATAAGAAAAAAGCTTATCAATGAAACCTGCATCCGTATATTGTATATCAATTTCATTGATGCCAAGGTCTTGAGACGCAGCAATCATTATATTTTTCTGACCAGAAAAAAGCTTTTCATCAACATCAATAACCTTAGCCGATATGTTCCCAGATCCAACGTTTTTCATATTGAAAGACATTGTATCAAGAAAGAGCATACGTTTTTTTTCATCGTAAGAAATATCAATTTTTCCTGAAACATTAAAGCGCTCAAAGTTCAGATTTTTGAAGAACTCTAAGTCTTTTTCATTCATTTTTTTAGGTAAAACGGAAAGGTTATTGAGAGAAAGAAAAAGCTTTTTAGGGATAGGTTGTTTCCACAAACTTGGTTTGAATTGGAATGATTCGAGCGTTGCTTTCAACTGCGGTATATCAACGGTGATATTATCAACTTTGGCATCCGCTGAGGTAATGGCGAGCAGTATGTTTAGAAGAAGACCATTTTGTGCTACTTTTTCAGCGATTTTATTATTCTCTTTTCTCGCATTAAGATAAGCTTTGATTAATTTTTCAGGAGTTTGCTCAAGCGGTTTCATCTTTAAACCAGATGTTTTAAACTGCCCAAGGAAGAAAGAGCTGTTTTTTTCTGCTTCTTCAAAAATATCGACACTTATATTATTCAAAGAAATGGGGCCAGTAACGGTTTTACCTTGATTGAGAGCATTGTTTTTTCCAAAAATGATAGAGTAGGCATAGTTGATGTCGATATCATGGGCTTTTATTGTATCACTTTTAGCCATAAGTTGCATCTGTTTGGCACCATTTGCTACGACCGTTTTAAGATCCATATTTTTGATACTAACTGAATGGATATGGTTATTTCTAAAATCAGAAAGCTGGAAATTCTTGATTTCAACCGTTTCTGTTCGGTTATTTTTATTCTCTATAGAAAGTTGTATATTGGGAGCAATAATTGAGGAAAGCTCAATACGCATCATTGATTGTAAAAGACGTGATGTTATCGTTCTATCTTTTTCTTTTAAGGATACATTCCGAAGAGAAATTTGGGGAATTTGCACATGAATATTATTATGCTTTAAATCAACATTATAAAATGTAAAAGTTCCGGGAATAAAGGAAAGAGGAGGACGGGCAGAAATGGCACCAATTTTAAGTGATGTACCAGCTGGAACAGGTATTGTCACATTCTTCAAATTGATTTTACCTAGAATGCTTACTTCAGATGTTTCGGCTTTTATGGAATGACGGGTTATTTCTTTTCTTACAAAACTGTCAAGATAGGGTTTTGCAATATAAAATCCACCAACAATTATAATTGCCAAGATAGCAACAAATCCAATAATGCAAGTGAGCCAATATCTGAGGTTACTTTGATACCCACTATTAAGATTGACCATTCTTTCTTCTTTCATTTTTATCACTCTTTGAATTGAGAGTGAAGATAAATTCTTTTAAGCAACGACAAAGGTTTAAATATAGCGTGTACCAGTTTCAACAATTATCTACTCTCTATATTAGAGTTATTCTCATCTTTTTTGCAATATAGCTTTATCAACTTTTATCAATTTTCTTTGGGTTCAGCACTTTATAGAAAAGCACGCATAATAAGGAGAGGCAAGTTTATGCGCATCATAATTTTTTATCACTTTAAAATTATCCTAAAATATTCCGATGTCTGCTTTTATCTTGCTGCTGTTTATAGGAATATTTAAAACATAAAAAATATGTTCTTGTTCATTATAATTTAATGGGGAGAGGTAAGTGTTATGACAGAAAATCAAATAATGGCTTTTTCGATCATTGGTCTCATGATGGTTGTTTTTATTTGGGATCGATTTCGTTATGATCTTGTTGCTATTTGTACTTTATTAACAGCTTGTGCCCTTGGTCTTGTCAGTCCGAAGGAAGCTTTTAGCGGTTTTAGTAATGATATCGTTATTATCGTGGGGAGTGTGTTTGTTGTCAGTACGGCTGTATCTCGCTCTGGTATAATGGAATTTATTATTCAACGGATATGGCCAGACGTGAAATCGGTGCGTCTTCAATTAGCGTTTTTGGTTCTTTCTGTTGTCGTATTATCAATGTTTGTTAAAAATATTGGTGCTTTGGCGATTATGCTTCCGATAGCTTTTCAGTTTGCACGTCGTTCTCAGGTTTCTCCTTCTGTCTTTTTGATGCCCATGGCCTTTGGTTCTTTGTTGGGGGGGCTTATGACACAGATAGGAACATCTCCCAATGTTGTTATTTCAGCGATGCAAGAACGTTTAGCAGGAACACCTTTTACTATGTTTGATTTTACACCAGTTGGTGCGGTTGTTGCGACGGCTGGTGTTGTATATTTGGTTCTTTTTTATTGGCTTTTGCCTGTGCGTGTGCGTTCAGGTGTATCATTTGATGATGCCATTGATATTCGTAATTATGTTGCAGAAGTGCATATTCCAATAAATTCACCGATTGTGGGAAAAAATATTGTTGATTTGGTTAAGCCATCAAGTGGTGATGTTATGGTGATTCAAATCATCAGAAACAAAGTATCTATTTCACCATTACCAGATTTTGTTTTGTCTGAAAATGATATTATTTTACTGGAAGGATCACATACAGGGTTAGATAGCGTGATGAACTCTGCTCGTTTAGAGTTTTCTAAGGGGCGAACTATTGCTGCAGGTGATAAGGACAGTGACATTGATATTATTGAAGCAGTCATTACCCATAATTCACCTCTTATTGGTATTAGTGCGAAAGAGTTTTCCCTATTTGATCACTATAATGTAAATTTGCTTGCGTTAAGTCGTCAACATGAAAGGGTGCGGGGAAGACTTGATGATATTATTTTCCATCTTGGAGATGTGATTGTTTTGCAAGGACAGGATGCAGTCATTCCAAATTTATTAAGAGAATTGAAATGCTTGCCCCTAGCAAAACGAAATATTGTGTTTGGAAATTTACGACATGGTTTCATCTCTTTAGCTGTTTTATTTATAGCAATTATTTTTACAGCTTTTCATATTGTTCCAGTTGCTTTTTCTTTCTTTTCTGCTGCTGCTGCAATGGTGATCTTTCGTGTTTTGCCCGCGCGTGATCTGTATCAGGCATTAGATGGCCCAATATTAGTGCTATTAGCGGCTCTTATTCCAGTGAGTGAAGCGTTAGAGAAAACAGGATGTACGGATCTCATTGGTCAATGGCTGAGCCAATTGGCAATATTTTTCCCGCCATCCGGTGCTTTAGCGCTTATGTTGGTGACAGCTATGTTGGTCACGCCATTTTTGAATAATGCAGCAACAGTGATGATGGTAGCACCAATTGCGTCAAGTTTTGCTCATTCCCTTCATTATAAGCCTGAAGCTTTTTTGATGGCTGTTGCAATTGGTGCGGGCTGTGAGTTTCTTACACCTATTGGACATCAAAGTAATATGCTCGTGATGGCGCCAGGAGGATATCGTTTTAGTGATTATCCACGTTTAGGTGCTCCATTGGCGGTGTTGATCGTTATTATTGCTGTTCCAATGCTTATGTGGGTTTGGCCCTTACAATAGGATATTTTTAGAAACTTTAAGAATCAATTATAAAAGGTTGTTAATCGTATGAAGATAAGTTGAAGGGATATACTTTATATATAGAGCTTTAACTGAAGATTTGGAATTATACCACACTGTAATCATGGCGCTTCGGTATTTTTGATACAGATAAAAATTTATCTATTTGGTTTTAGTAGATATTCATGGAAATTTACTGTTTATTCAAGTTTTTTCAAGAATTGGTTTTTCTATTATAATTGTATAATCCAATACAACCAACGATTGCGGTTGAAGACTTTAAAAGATTATTCCTCTATATAATGGAGAGAAAGTTCGCTTGAGATGATAGGCAATCATGATAAATATTAAGGCAGTGAATTTTTCATAATATGTAAAAGCTGTAATGTGAACAAACAGGGTGCTTACATCATTTTCGATTAAGACTGTTGCAAAAATCTGATTGAATTGGCTACATATTGATTTAAAATAAATAAACGAGCAATTTAAAGATTTTTAGTTAATTAGGGCTACCATCTTTATCCATTTATGCGTAAAAGCACAGGTGAAGTAACTTTTTTCAAGGTATGATATATGTCGTATGATAGTTTTATTGCTGAAGTGAATGCAGAATTTCGTCAGGAAAAGGCGCTTGCTTTTTGGAGACGGTATGGTTTTTCAATTATTGGAGCGGCTGTTCTTTTTATATTCATGATAGTTGCTTATCAAGTTTATCATCATACACAAATAAAGAAAGCTGGTTATATTGGTGATGCATTTGTAAAGAGTCTTGATCTTGCGGATACACGTGATTTTGATAAAGCGATAAAGCAATTAGAAACTGTTAAAACCTCTCATTTTGGGGGGTATCCTTTTCTTGCTCGTTTACGTGAGGCTTCTTTACTCATGGAGAAAGGTGATATTATTAAGTCAGTGGAGATCTTTGATTCTGTTGCAGCGGATGAGAAAGCACCGCAGATTTTGCAGAAAGTTGCAAAAATTCGGGCGGCTTATATTCTGGTTGATACAGGGACATTAGCTGATGTTGAAAAGCGCATCAAAGATATGGCAAGTGATACCGATCCTATGCGTATGTCTGCAAGAGAAGCTTTAGGCTTAGCTGCTTATAAGGCGGATAAAATGGATGAGGCGGTTTATTATTTTAAGAAAATTTCTGAAGAAGGTTCTTTGGGTTTAAAAATAACAGATCGGGCTCGAATGATGCTTGAGCTTATACAAGCTGAGGGCAAGGCAAATAAGGAATAAATCGATGAGCCTTACCATTGCTATCGTTGGTCGTCCCAATGTTGGGAAGTCAACACTATTTAATCGTTTGGTTGGGCAAAAATTGGCTTTGGTTGATGATAAGCCTGGTGTAACACGTGATCGGCGTATTCATGCGGCAAAACTTCAAGATCTACGTTTTGATGTGATTGATACGGCTGGGCTGGAAGAAGCAGGTGATCATACACTTGAGGGGCGTATGCGTTCTCATACAAAAGTTGCAATTGATGAAGCGGATCTTATTTTATTTGTATTTGATGCAAAGAGCGGAATAACACCAAGTGATTTAAATTTTTCTTCATTGGTTCGCAAATCAGGAAAGCCAATTGTGCTTGTTGCCAATAAGTCTGAGTCAAGAGCGGCAACAGGAGGAGAGTATGAGGCGTGGTCATTAGGTTTGGGAGAGCCATGCCCAATATCGGCTGAACATGGTTTGGGACTTAGTGATCTGCGTGATGCAATTATAGATGCTGTTGGGTCAGAGCATGTTTTTGGCAACAACAAAGAAGAAGATAGAATGATACAACCTGCATCTGTTGGTGATGATGTAAAGGATTTGGAAGAAGAGGAGCTTATTTACGATGAAAGTAAGCCCATTAGGATTGCAATTGCGGGGCGTCCCAATACAGGAAAATCCACTCTTATCAATAGTATGTTGAAACAAGAGCGATTGTTAACAGGACCAGAAGCAGGACTCACGCGTGATTCTATTTCTGTAGATTGGGAATGGCGTGGTCGTCATATTAAACTTTTTGATACTGCAGGTTTACGTCGAAAGTCAAGAATTCAAGAAAAATTAGAAAAACTATCTGTTGCAGATACTTTGCGTGCTATTCGTTTTGCAGAAGTGGTGGTCATTGTTTTTGATGCAACGATACCTTTTGAAAAGCAGGATTTACAAATTGCTGATCTTGTGATTCGTGAAGGGCGTGTTCCAGTTATTGCTTTCAATAAGTGGGACCTTATTGAAAACAGTCAGACCACATTGATTGATTTGCATGAAAAATGTGCGCGATTTCTTCCTCAAGTTCGTGGTTTGAGAGCTGTTCCTTTATCAGGACAATATGGTCAAGGGATTGATAAACTGATGGAAAATGTCATGATGATGCACCGTGTATGGAATCGTCGCATTTCGACGGCTAAATTGAACCAATGGCTTGGAACTGTTGTGGCACATCATCCACCTCCTGCGGTTTCTGGACGTCGACTTAAGGTTAAATACATCACACAGGTTAAGACACGTCCTCCTGGATTTATGATTTCCTGCTCGCGCCCCAAAAGTATGCCTCAGTCGTATTTGCGTTATCTTGTCAATGGGTTAC
Organism: Bartonella sp. AP7XZML; assembly: GCF_042195745.1. Taxonomy (NCBI): domain Bacteria; kingdom Pseudomonadati; phylum Pseudomonadota; class Alphaproteobacteria; order Hyphomicrobiales; family Bartonellaceae; genus Bartonella; species Bartonella sp. AP7XZML. The sequence goes on along the minus strand of NZ_JBHIOT010000095.1, from coordinate 223,110 downwards.
GTGAAACATTTGATATGTCTGGTATACCCGTTCGCATATCATTACGCGCCTCTGATAATCCTTTTGCGACACGTTCCAAGAAGAAATGATAACTCTTTAATTTTTTAAGTGAATGAAATCTATACTTAAGAATCTTAAAAATAAGTTTTTAAATGATCGTTCTTTTCATAAAAGAAAAAGTTTTATTTGCTAAAGTTTTAATTTTATTGATAATCATTTATCATGAGCGCTATTGAATAGAGCTCTCTCATCTTGATAAAGATCATTTATTTGCATGTCATGAGAAGAGTTTAATAGGGAGTATTTAAGAAAGAGTACATAATCCTCTTAATGGGTTATTTAAGTGCAAGAATAGATGCAATATGAGGGTAGGGGAATATAATTATGATGCTTGTTTGAAAAGCAGCATTAGATTATCGTTTCATAAAAATAAAGCTTATGAATAAGCGCTTTTGCTTACGATAGTTTGTCTGAATAAAAAGCAAAAATATTTGCTGAATCTACGGATATTCAATTGTAAAGAGCGAAATTCATAAAAGTGGATTAAAATTGTATAAAGTAGTATGGTAATCGTATTTAAATTTTATTGTGTTCTATTGGCTTAATCTATTTGAAATTTTGGATTTATTAATATCTTGTATTTAAAGGACCTTCTCTTAATACCCTCAAGCTCATTTCGTGATGGGGCCTGTAATGGCGTATATAAAATACTTTGCGAATAGGATCATATAGAAACCATTGATTATTTCATTTTCATAAAATAAAAAGTGCAAGTTTATTCGAATAAAAGGAGAAAACCAATGCTCTCATACTGTTTTTAGCTTTCTATGTTCTCTTTCAAAACTAGGACTGATATAACATTGGGAGTCGGAAAATAAGATGGTATTGGTTTACAACTTTTGTTAAGTGTAAAAATGGTTGTTCTATGAGTTTTATATTATTCACGTGAACTTTTCGTTATACATTCACGGGTGCTGTCGTGAAATCGGTTTAGGTGCTTGGAATATCTTTTTAAGAAAGCATGTAAATTGAAAAATACGTTATTTCTGCAATAAAATTTATACGATAACTTGTGATAGATTTCTTTTAGTATCTTGACGAATAAATTCGGGAACAATATGATGCACACGGTTTTATGAAATGTATTCTTACGTTGCTTTTTAATTAAGGAGCCAATGATGGCGATGGGCGAGAAACCCGTTATGAGCCGTAAGGAGGCTGAAGAGGAAAAGCAAGGAGAGTGTCTTCATTCAGAGGATTTGGAATGTCGTAGTAGGAACTTAAGCGTAGCTTTAGTGCGCAAGCAAGCATTAAAGAAGCGGGAGCGTAGGAATAAGCGGGAAAAATCACAAGGAAGGATGGCAGGTGCAATTAAGCTTTCCAGTGAGTTTCTGGCAAGTATTATAGTTGGTATTGTTTTGGGGGTGGGGTTTGATAAGTTAGCAGGTTCATGGCCTTGGGGATTGGTATTTTTTCTCTTCTTTGGGTTTGCTGCTGGTGTATTGAGTATTCTTCGGTCTGTGGGGTATGTTTCCTCCAGTCAATTAGGAAAAAAAGGCGTATTGCGCCAAGATAAACAAAATAAAGGGGCCAATGAGAGGTCCGATAAATGAGGTTGAAGTGACAGCGCACGCTCCAGATCCTATTCATCAGTTTGAGGTTTTAAGGCTGATTAAGATTTCCATAGGAAATATGGATTTATCGTTTACAAATGTATCATTGTTTACAGTTCTCACGGTTGTTGTAACTTCTATTTTTCTCTTTATTTCATCATCGAGTCGTGGATTGGTTCCAACGCGGATGCAGTCTCTTTCGGAAATGGCATATGAATTTGTAGCATCGACTCTGCGGGAATCATCTGGTGTGCAGGGAATGCAGTTTTTTCCTTTAGTTTTTTCTCTGTTTACTTTTATTTTGGTTGCTAACTTTATTGGTCTCTTTCCTTATTTTTATACGGTTACGTCTCAAATCATGATCACGTTTTCGTTAGCAATGGTGGTAATTTTGACGGTGATTGGTTATGGCTTTTATAAGCATGGGGTCAGTTTTTTGAAACTGTTCGTTCCCAGTGGAGTTCCTGTTGTGGTTTTACCTCTGGTGACAATAATTGAGGTTATTTCTTTTCTCTCTCGTCCAATTAGTCTTTCTCTTCGTCTTTTTGCGAATATGCTTGCTGGTCATATTACGCTTAAAGTGTTTTCTGGGTTTGTTGTTTCAATGATTGGGGTAGGAATCGTAGGTGTGGGTGGTTCGATTTTACCGCTTATTATGACTGTAGCAATTACTGCTCTTGAGTTTTTGGTCGCATTTCTTCAGGCTTACGTCTTTACGGTTTTAACTTGTATGTATCTTAATGATGCAATTCATCCAGGACATTAATAGAACTGGCGGTTTTCCGTCGAATAATGCAATTTCGCTTTAAAGGAGAATAACATGGAAATGGTGCTTGCAGCAAAATATATTGGCGCTGGTCTTGCTTGCTTTGGTATGGCTGGAACAGCTTTAGGACTTGGTAATATTTTTGGTAGCTATCTTTCTGGTGCATTACGAAATCCATCAGCAGCAGATAGTCAGTTTGGACGTCTCGTCTTTGGTTTTGCTGTAACAGAAGCTTTGGGAATTTTTTCATTGCTCATTGCTTTATTACTTCTTTTTGGGGTTTAATCATTATCAAAAGGGTATATCTGTTCTTGCATGAGGAAAGATTTACCCTTTTAGGCTCTTAACTAGAGAGATGCCAGAGAGATGTTTGTCAGTTATCATCGGTTATAGAGGGCTTTAATAAGCTATTTAAAGGATGAAAGAAGATGTTTGTTTCAAGCGCTTATGCACAGAACACTGAAACGTCGATAGAACATATTAAAAAGGTAGCAGAGCATGCAAATCGTGTGTTTCCGCCTTTTGATTTTGTGCATTTTGGTTCGCATTTTTTCTGGTTGGCAATTTCTTTCGGACTGTTTTATCTTTTTATCTCCCGTGTAATTGTACCACGTATTGGCGGTGTTATTGAAACACGGCGAGATCGAATCGCATCTGATTTAGATCAGGCAATGCGCATGAAGCAAGAAGCAGACATTGTTGTTGAAACTTATGAGCGGAAATTAGCAGAAGCGCGTTTGAACGCGCAGGCTATAGCGCAGGTAGCTAGTGAAGAATTAAAAGAAAAGGCAGAGCTTGAACGGAAAGAAATTGAAGAGAGTCTAGAGAAAAAACTCGCAGATGCTGAAAAACAGATAGCAAAAATTCGGGATAAAGCGATGCAAAATGTTGGTTCTATCGCTGAAGAAGTAGCTCTTGAAATTGTGAAAAAATTGATTGACGTTGATATCAGCAAAGAGGCTGTTCGTTCAGTTGTTAAAACTGCGGATTATTGAGGAAGACAAAGATGACTGATACTTTTTGGGCATTTGTTGGGTTAGTTCTTTTTTTGGCTCTTTTAGTCTATTTCCAAATTCCACAGAGGGTTATACACCATCTTGATGCGCGCGCGAAACGTATCAAAGATGAACTGGATGAGGCTCTGCGTCTTCGTGAAGAGGCACAGGAAATATTGGCTGAATATCAACGCAAACATGCAGAAGCAGAAAAAGATGCGCAAGAAATTATTGCAGCAGCAAAGCATGAAGTTGAATCTGTTATTGCTGAGGCCCGTGCAAAAGCAGAAGAATATGTAAAAAACCGCAATAAATTGGCAGAACAAAAAATTGCCCAAGCAGAAGCGGATGCAATACGCATGGTTTCTTCATCGGCGATTGATTTGGCAATTTCTACAGCACGTACCATTATCGCAAGGAAAATAGATTCTAACAAGGCAGATGAACTTATCAAAGAGTCTCTTGAGAAAGAATCATTTATCAAAATGAAAACATATCTTAATTAATGATATTTGAGAGATAAAGAACAGTCTCTTTGGTTGCATAATTTTCTCAATATTAATTAATAAAAGTCATAAAAAAGAAAAAATTATCTTCATTGTTTTTATCAGTTAATAGGGTATTTTGATTTTAAATGACAAGTTTTGAGAAGTCTGCAACCGATTGTGTAACAATGTGAGTGCGTTTGAGAAGAGCAAGACGGTTAGCACGAACATCAGTTTTTTTATCATTCACCAATACTTTTTCAAAAAATATATCAATCAATTTTCCAAGTGGCGCTAGCACACTGAGTGCAAATGATAAATTTGTTGCATTGATGGGAGCAAGAACCTTTCTTTCTACTTCACAGATTGCATGATAGAGCTGCTTTTCTTCTTTCTCGACAAAGAGCTCAGGATTAATTTCATTCGCTATTGTTGTGCTTTTTTGAAATTCATTTTCAAGAATATTGGCAGTACGTTTTACAGAGGCTACAAAGTTCATTCCATCGTGGGTATTGATGAAAGCGATAAGCGATTCGACACGACGTGCAACCAATAAAAAATCATCAGAATCTTTATTTAAAACGGCTTCAAGGGCATCGTAACGAGCGCCTTCCTCTTTTAGATAGATTTTCAAACGGTCATGAAAAAAGAATAACAGATCTGATAAAATATATTCTGTTTTTTCTGGAAGCAGATTCTGCAATTGTGAATTTTCTCTTTGAGAGATTTCATATTTATTTTTTTGTTGTAAGAAAAGATTCGTTGCTAACTGGAACAGCGGCATAAGATTGATTTTCCAATCTCGCGAAAGTACAAGCCTAATAATTCCCAATGCTGCTCGTCTTAACGCATAGGGATCTTTTGAGCCCGTTGGTTTTTCATTAATGAGCCAAAAGCCAACGAGCATGTCAATTTTGTCGGCGAGCATAACGGTTATAGCAAGTGGTTCTTGTGGAAGACGATCTGTTGGTCCTTGAGGTTTATAATGGTCTTCGATTGCTACAGCTACGCGAGGATCTTCCCCTTGAAGAAGGGCGTATTTTTGCCCCATAACACCTTGTAGTTCAGGAAATTCTCCGACAATTTCTGTTTGCAAATCAGCTTTTGCAAGGATGGCTGCACGTTTTGCTAAAAGAGGATCTGTTTGTATCAAAGGGGCAATTTCTTGTGCGAGTGTAGCAATGCGTTCTATTCTTTTACCTTGTGTACCTAATTTAGCATGAAAGGTTACATTCAAATGATCAAGTCGCGCCATTCTTTGATCGAGAGGTTTTTTTATATCAAGCTCAAATTTTTTTATAGAAGATTCCAATTGTTGAAGATCAGGCAAATCATGCTGATCGGTTTGCCAAAAATGAAGTGCATCAGAAAGACGGGCACGGACAACCTTACTATTTCCTTTCGAAATTTCTTTGCCTTCATCATTTGCAAGAATATTAGAAACGAGAATAAAATGATGAGAAAGTTTTACTTTTTCTCCTTGTTTGCGGGTGACAAAACATTTTTGATTGGCTCGAATGGTCAAGCGAATAATTTCTGGAGGAATATCAAGGAATGATTTGTCAAAATCACCCATCAGGATAACAGGCCATTCAACAAGACCAGCAACTTCTTCTAGGAGGGGATTATCTTGAACCAGTTCTAAACCGTTTGCAAAGCAGAGATTTTGGGCATCAGCTAAAATAATATTCTTTCGTCTTTCGGCATCCAGAATGACTTTATGGGTTTCAAGTTGAGTAACATAGTCATCAAAGCGGCGCACTTGAAATGGCTCTCCATCACTTAAGAAACGATGACCATAAGTTAAATTATTGCTTTTAAGAGAACCAATTGTAAACGGAATAACATGTGTTTCACCAATTTCTTGTCCGAAGATGCAAAGAATGTTTTGTAAAGGTCTAATCCACTTCAAAGTACCACTTTGTGCTGAATCTTTTCCCCAACGCATAGATTTCATCCACGGAAAGTTGCGGATAATATCCGGTAAAATATCGGCAATAATTTCTTCTGCAGCTCGACCTTTTTTAACAATTTTAGCAATATAAAAATGACCTTTTTTATCATCATGTCCAATATGCGCTTCAGAAACATCATTTAATCCTGTTGCACGTAGAAAACCATCAATTACATGCTGTGGTGATTTTATACTGGGACCTTTGCGTTCTTCATGGACATCTTTGGAGCGTGTGGAAAGTCCGCGTATGTCCAATGTTAGCCGACGAGGTGTCCAATATTCACGAGCAGCTTCATAGATCAATCCAGCATTCACAAGTTGATCTGTAACAGATTTCTTAAGATCAGCAGCAGCTTTTCGTTGCATACGTGCGGGGATTTCTTCACTGAAAAGTTCAAGAAGAAGATCAGACATTAGGCTTCTCCAGTATATATTTGTCCAGCTTCTGTGAGTAAGAAGGCTTCCCCACAACGGCGCGCGAGATTACGAACGCGAAGAATGTAATTTTGTCGTTCGGTTACAGAAATAACGCCACGTGCTTGCAAAAGATTAAAGATATGGCTCGCTTTAATACATTGATCATAGGCAGGAAAAACACAGCGATGGAATACATTTTCTTTATTTGGTTTTCCAGCATCAAGAAGTGCGCTGCATTCGCGTTCTGCATCGATAAAGTGCTGATGGAGCAGTTTTGTATCAGCAAATTCGAAGTTATAATATGAGTATTCCTGTTCTGCCTGTAAAAAAATATCTCTATAACTTATTTTGTTTTCTCCCTCCAAACCATTAAAGTTAAGGTCATAGACGTTATCAACCCCTTGGATATACATCGCTAGACGCTCAAGACCGTATGTGAGTTCCCCTGAAACTGGAGCGCATTCAATGCCGCACACTTGTTGAAAATAAGTAAATTGAGAGACTTCCATTCCATCGCACCAACATTCCCATCCAAGCCCCCAAGCACCAAGAGTGGGACTTTCCCAATCATCTTCAACAAAGCGAATATCATGCAGTTTTGTATCAAGCCCGATAGCTTGTAGCGACTTTATATAAAGTTCTTGTAGATTGAGCGGAGAGGGTTTGAGAAGCACTTGGAATTGATAATAGTGTTGTAAACGATTTGGATTCTTACCATATCGGCCATCTGTTGGACGTCGAGAGGGTTGGACATAAGCAACTTTCCAAGGGCGTGGTCCTAGAGAGCGTAATGTTGTTGCTGGATGAAAAGTCCCAGCTCCGACTTCCATATCGTAAGGTTGCAAAATTGCACACCCATAGTGTGCCCAATAATTTTGCAAAGTTAATATTAGTCCCTGAAAAGAACGTTTTGGGTTAAGATGTTCAGGCAGTTTCACGCTTTATACTCTTTATATTGGACTAAACAAAAAACCAAAGTAATTTTAGTTTCTCTATTTATTATTCATGTGGTTTATGGTTAAGCATCGTTTATTGCAAACCAAATTTCAACTTTTCTTGAATTTGTTCAGAATTTTCTGGTTTTCCGTCAATTGCGTGATTCCATTGAAAGATTGCTTCACGTTTACGCCCAACTTTCCAATAGGCATCCCCTAAATGATCATTTAGTGTTGGGTCCTCAGGTTGTAATCTGACAGCATTTTCTAATATTTGCACTGCTTTATTATATTCTTTTAGTTTATAATAAGCCCACCCTAAAGAATCGAGAATATGACTGTTGTGAGCTTGTAAAGCAGAGGCTTTTTGTAGCATACGGAGCGATTCTTCAAGCTTCTCACCACGTTCCACAAGGGAATAGGCTAAATAATTAAGAACCTGCGGTTGATTTGGGAAAAATTCAAGTGATTTTCGCAAGTCAAGTTCTGCTTTTGGCCATTGCTTTAAACGTTCAAAAGCAATACCACGCTGATAAAAGAGTTTCCAATCGTCCTGCTGAAAGTTTTTTATCTTTGTAATAGCGTAGTCTAGAGTTTTAATGGCCTCAAGAAATTTATTGTCCTGCATATAAAAAGCAACGAGCGTTATCAAAATATTACGATCATTGGGAAATTTTTTATTTAACAATGTGAGTAATTTTATTGCTTCTTTGTAATTGTTGTTATTGGCAAGAAGGAATGCAAGATGAAGTTGTCCATCTTTATAATAAGGAGATTTAGGGGATAAAGCGCGATAAAGTTTAATTGCTTGATGTGGATCGTTCAATTTAGCAGAAATGTGTGCGAGCTGAAACAGTGTTGCGTCATTTTGAGGGTATAAGGCGAAAGATAATTGCTTAAAAATACGTGCAATTCGCCCTGAGTTTTTGTAGTTGAGGGCTGTTCCAAAATTATATAATACCTCGGCTGCTCCTTGTTGAGGTGTTTTAATAACTCTCTCTAAGAAAGAATTTTTTTCAATTTTTTCTTGAAAGTTTTTAAGGACTTCTCGACCTGACAACATTTGTTCGCCATGCTGGATTGTTTGAAGAGCTTGGTTGCGCATATTATGGCGCAATTGGAATGAGGCATAGGCTATGATAATACGCTCATAAGTATTAGGAGCGATAAGAGTTCCCTGTTTGTTACTCAGTGCTTTAATGAAATATTTTTTTGCATCCTTTGGCCGTTCTGCAAGGTCGCTCATAAGTGCTAGATGATAAGATATAAAAAGATCATACCAGACAGGACCTTTGAGTTTCTTAAGATCATCGATTGCCTGAGATTTTTGTCCAGATCCAAATGTAATCCAAGCGCCGATGAGTTCAGGTATTGGATTATTGGACGTAGGAAGTTCCTTTAATTTCAGAAGAGCCTTGGCATTCTTATAATCTTTTTTGATGAGACTTTCTACTGACAAAGTTAAGGAAACAAAGGGAGTTATAACATCGTTCTCTTTGAGTTTTTGGGCTTGTTGGACAGCTTCTTTAAAGTTTCCGACCGAGAGCATAGCTTCAAGGAGCTCTTTTTGTGTTTCAATGTTATCAGGTTGATAAACCAGTGCTTGTTTAAAATAATTGATAGCAAGTTCTGTTTTATTTTCATGATTTGCAACCCGTCCAGCTAAATAAGCACCTGTAAATGAGCTTGTATGAGTTGCTGCACTTATTTTACTGTAGGTGAGGGATGGTATCAGCATGATACCCACGATAAAGAGGGCAAAAAGTCGAGATACCGTTGCAGAGCACATGGAGCTAATCCTTTTCAAGATAATCAATTGATGGTGTTGTTTATAGATCATATCTCATTACTTTGTTGAGAAATACTGCGATTCTTGCAAAGAATTCAGTTTACGCGCGCAATACAAAATTCAACAGTCTCAACGAGAGCATTATAAGCAAGATTTTCATTCATGGGAACAAGAGCATCAATTGCATATTTTCCATAGATGCGTGCTTGTTCTATTGTATCTGTGATACTATCATACTTTTCCATTAAGTGTTGCGCGTGTGCGAAGGATTCATCATTATTATTGCCATCTTCAAGCGCTTTTTTCCAGAAATCTTTTTCTACCATATTCCCACGCTCATATGCGAGAATAACAGGCATTGTGATTTTTCCTTCTCTAAAATCATCCCCTATATTTTTTCCTAAGTTTTGAGCACTACCGCTATAGTCAAGTGCATCATCAATTAATTGGAAAGCTAAACCTAAGGATGTTCCATATTCACGTAATGAAGAACGCTCTTTATTTCCATAGCCAGCAATAATGGGTCCTACTTCAGCGGCTGCTGAAAAAAGTGCTGCTGTTTTTGCATCGATGATTTTGAGATATTCTGAAGGGCTGGTTTTTATATTTTTTGCGGCAGAAAGTTGCATAACTTCTCCTTCAGCAATAATTGCAGCAGCGTTGGCTAGGACAGAGAGCGCTTCTATGGAACCGACATCGACCATCATTTTAAAGGCCTGGCCCAATAGGAAATCACCAACAAGTACACTTGCTTGATTCCCCCAGATCATCCGTGCTGTAGATTTTCCACGTCGTAAATTACTTTCGTCAATCACATCATCGTGTAGCAATGTTGCTGTATGCATAAATTCAACAGCTGTTGCGAGTTTTATATGCCCGTCACTTTGATAACCAAACATATGAGCAGAAGCGAGCGTAATCATTGGGCGTAATCGCTTTCCACCTGATGAAATAAGATGGTTAGAAATTTCAGGGATCATCTCAACCTCTGATTTTGCCATAGAGAGAATAAATTGATTTACGCAATCCATATCTTTTTGAGTAAGATTGACAAGAGATTGAAGAGAAATTTGATTATTTCTTATTTGTTTTGGTTTGATAGCTGCACTCAATGTGTTTACTCCTAGAGTATTGCAATGGACATATATAAAATTTACTTTATTCATTAGCATAAAGGGGGTTTGGTTTTGACTCAAGCTTTTGATGTCGTTTAAAAGTGTTAGCTTGGAATGTTATTGGCAAGAAATGTTCTTTAGCGAGTGTAATCTTATTGTTATGAAATAATAAAAAATTTAAAATAGTAGCTGAATGGCAAAAATGCAATTTATAAAGGTGAGCATTAGGCTTTTAAATGGATAAAGCAGCGAATCAGAGTGGTGAAACAATTGACAGTTTTCACCGCGGAAAATTTTATTTGGTTCAACCCCATAAATATGGTCATCGTTCTGGAATGGATGCGATGTTATTAGCTAGTTTGGTTCCAAGTGATTTAAAGGGCAAGGTTGTTGATTTAGGTGCAGGTGCTGGAGCTGCGGGTTTGGCTGTTGCTTCGCGTTGTCTGAAAGTTCATGTTACCTTAGTTGAACGTTCAGCTTTTATGGTATCTTACGCTCAAAAAACGCTTATGCTAAAACAAAATAAACAATTTGCTAGCCGAATTTGTTTGCTAGAAGCAGATGTTACCTTCAAAGGGAATGCCCGTATAAAAGCAGGTTTGATAGATAATAGCTTTGATTTTGCGATTATGAATCCACCTTTTAATAATCCCACCGATCGTAAGACACCTGATAAACAAAAATCTGAAGCACATGTTATGTCTGAAGCAATGTTTGATAACTGGTTGCGGAGTGCAGCAGCTATTGTTAAGCCAGGTGGATACTTAGGGCTCATTGCACGTCCACAATCGTTGACAGATATCTTGCATGCTTTAGAAGGGCGTTTTGGTGGTATTTGTATAATTCCTGTGCATGCCCGTGCGAAAACAGCAGCAATTCGTCTTTTATTTTACGCAAAACGAGGAAGCAGAGCAGCTTTATCTATTTTACCGGCATTGGTTATACATGAAGGTAATGACCATACTTTTTCACCTCGAGTTGATGCAATTAATAATGGATATATAAGCTTGTGGGAACTTTTCTAATAGTATCTTGTGTTTTTTAGTTTATTATTTAAAGTCTACACTTTGTCATTAGGGAGGCTTAGCTTTTGGGTGAAGTTATATTTCTGATTGTAATGTGGGGATTGATTGGCGCTTTTGGATGGTATCACGTTGTTCCTTTTTGTTGTCCTTGCCTATTTAATTGTTCTTAATTTATAAGGAGATTTTGTTTTGATGGATTTTATTAAAAGTTTTATTCCACGCCGTTTTTCTTCCGATAAACTTGAAATTCCTGTGGTGCGCCTTCAAGGAGCAATTATGGATTCATCAGCATCTATATCTCGTACCCTTTCCCTTAGTAGGTGTGCAAATCTTTTAGAGAAGGCTTTCGCACACAAAAAGTCACCGGTTGTTGCACTTATTATTAATTCTCCTGGTGGTTCACCTGTACAATCGCGTTTTATCTTCAAGCGCATTCGTGACTTGGCAGAAGAAAAAAATAAAAAGGTTCTTGTGTTTATTGAAGATATTGCAGCATCTGGTGGTTATATGATTGCTTGTGCAGGGGATGAAATTTTTGCAGATCCTTCTTCAATTGTTGGTTCCATTGGAGTGGTTTCTGCTTCCTTTGGTTTTCCGGAACTTTTGAAGAAAATTGGTATCGAACGGCGTGTATACACAGCAGGAAAGAACAAAGTTACATTAGATCCATTTCAGCCAGAAAAAAAGGCGGATATTGAGCATTTGAAATCTCTCCAACTTGAAGTGCATCAAACTTTTATCGATTTGGTTAAAGAACGGCGTGCTGAAAAATTATCAGATGATTCGAATCTCTTTACAGGAATGTTTTGGAGTGGAAAACAAAGCGTTGGGCTTGGTCTGGTTGATGGATTGAATGATGTACGTTCTGTTATTAAGGAGCGCTTTGGTAATGATGCAAAACTTCGACTTATTATGCCTCCAAAAAGTTTTTTAGGACCTAAAACGCCTTCAGGAGTGACGGCACATACGGTTTATACAGTCGTTGATAGTGCATTGATGGCAGCAGAAGAGCGAGCTCTTTGGCAGCGTTATGGTTTGTGATGGAAAGGATCATTCAAGCCAGAGAGATTTTTATCTAAAAACAGATACTAGAAGAAAAAAGGCTTGAAATGATAAGAATGAGAACATGTCGTTTATTTTGTATGAGAACTCTTTATATTTATTGTTTTTTTAGAAAACGATTAAGAATATTCCAAGCTGTTTATAGGGCTCGTGCTAAAAGTATGGGTAAAAGGGGGGAATTTTTAAAAGAACCCTATGTAAGTGAATATTACGTCATATGATATCAAATGTACAAACTTCGTTCCAAAGACATTCCTATTTATTTACACCTATTAAATTGAATTTAGCTTTACATGTTGTGGGGCAACGTGTTGATGGGTATCATTTAATAGAAAGTTTGGTTTATTTTAGTCTTAGTGGTGATTGTCTACACTATGCACCTTGTGAAAATAATCAGTTTGTTTTGACGGGATCGTTTGCAAAAGGACTTGTTTCTCATTTAGACAATTTGGTTATTTGCGCACGGGACTTTATGCATAAGACTTTTCCGGAATGTGCTCAACCTGCTTTTTTTCGGCTTGTAAAAACATTACCTGTTGCTTCAGGCATTGGTGGCGGCTCAGGTGATGCAGCTGGGGTTATCAGCATGTTGCGTCAACAGTGGAATCTTGATTGCCCTTACGAAGAATTAGCAAAAAAGAGCTTAGTTCTTGGTGCTGATGTTCCCATGTGCCTTTGTGCATTAGAATATCAGCAGCCGCTTTTGGTTAAAGGAATTGGTCAAGAGATGATACGACTAAAAGAAGCTTGTTCATTAGCAATGGTATTGGTTAATCATGGACAAGAGATTTCAACACAAGCTGTTTTTAAAGCGTTAGAGAAGCGTCATAATCCTTCTTTAAAAATTAATACAGACGCTTTAAAAAGTGTTGATTCATTGGTTGAAGCTTTACAAGAAACGCGTAATGATCTTTTTTCTCCTGCATTAAAAATAGCACCTCAGTTAGCTGAAGTGTTATCTATATTAGATGAATGTGGGGCTCTTTTTTCCCGTATGTCTGGAACGGGAGCAACTTGCTTTGGCATTTTTAAAAATAAACAAACGGCGCAACAAGCAGCTCTTTTTATCAAATCAATGCACCCAAATTGGTTTGTAAAACCTATCATGACTTTAGGAAATATTTGATAAATAAATATAAAAGCTTTTATTTCATCATGATTTTATTATACATAATGAAAGAGGGTAACCAAAGAAATGTGTTTTTTTATTTTTTGTGCAAGAATTCGCGGAATGTTTGAAGAGCCATTTAAAACTGTAATGCTTGCAAAAAATGATTAGGCTACAGAAATAGATGTATGTTTGTTGTATTTGTGATGTATCAAAGATGTTTAATTTGCCGCTTCAACCAAATTTTTCGTGCGAATTGGATTTGCAAAAACAGGGTTTTTTTCATATAGCAGGTGTTGATGAAGTAGGACGGGGGCCTCTCGCTGGACCTGTGGTAACAGCAGCGGTTATCTTGGATAAAGATCGTATTCCTAATGGGTTAAATGATTCAAAAAAACTTTCTTTTCTCCAACGAAATAGACTTTATCATGAAATTTTGCAAAGTGCATTAGCGGTTTCAGTCGCCAGTCTTTGTGCTCGTACAATTGATCAATCCAATATTAGAAAAGCAACTTTAGAAGCAATGCGTCGCTGTATTATAGGATTAGCCATTCCAGCCCACTATGTTCTTGTTGATGGGCGTGATATTCCTTCTGAGTTGTCCTGTCCTGCAATGGCGTTGATTAAGGGCGATCAGCGTTCAGTTTCAATTGCAGCCGCATCTATTATTGCGAAAGTAACGCGTGATCGGATGATGGAATGTACAGGACAAGTTTATAAAGGGTATGGTTTAGAGAAGCATGTAGGTTATGCAACGCTAGCGCATCGTACAGCTCTTGATAAATATGGACCAGTTATAGGATTACATCGTTATAGTTTTGCACCACTAAAAGAGTGTTATAGAAATGATGTGTCATGACGATTCTACCACTCGATAGTGCTTCGATAAGAGAGGCAATAGCGCTTCTTGAACAAGGGAAGTTAGTAGCGTTACCAACGGAAACTGTTTATGGATTAGCGGGCGATGCAACCAATGGGAGGGCAATTTCTTCTATTTATTCTACAAAGGGTCGTCCACAAATTAATCCTCTTATTGCGCATGTTAGCGGCATCGAAATGGCGGAACGTTATGTTAAAATTGACTTTCTTTCACGCCAATTAATAGAAGAATTTTGGCCAGGGCCTTTGACATTGGTTTTGCCTTTAAAGGAACAGCATAATATCCATCCTTTAACAACCTCTGGTTTGAATACCTTGGCTGTTCGTTTTCCAGACAGTCGTTTTGCGGAAGTGGTACAACATTTTGGCCGTCCACTTGCTGCTCCTAGTGCGAATCAATCGGGGCGTCTTAGCCCTACTTCAGCTGAGGCTGTTTTTGCATCTTTGGGGGAATCTGTTCCTTTGATATTGGACGGAGGACCTGCTAAAATAGGGCTGGAATCAACGATTATTAAAATTTGTGGTGAAAATATTTATCTTTTGCGTCCAGGGGGGCTTGCGGCTGATGAAATTGAAGAGGTTGTGGGGAAGCCTTTAAAACGGATAGATCAAAGGGCGGCGATTGAAGCTCCTGGGATGTTAAAATCGCATTATGCTCCCAATGCTACGGTTCGTTTGAATGTAGAAAAGGTGGAAAATGGTGAAGCGCTTTTAGCATTTGGTTCAAAGCGTGTTATGGGGGCTGAAAATGCCGTTTCTATTTTAAACCTTAGCGAAGATGGAAAGTTGGAAGAGGCAGCCTCTCATTTATTTCAATATATGAAGGAATTAGATTCATTTAAAGTGAGATGTATCGCAGTAGAACCTATTCCATCATACGGATTAGGAGAGGCTATTAATGATCGTCTTATACGTGCTGCGGCTCCAAAGGAGAAATGAACATGGAGCAGGAATTAATTGAAGGGTTTAGGGAAATTGTTGGTGCTAAGCATGCTATAACGGATCAAGCTTTGATTGCACCGTATTTGCTTGAAGAGCGTGGGCTTTTTCATGGAAAAACACCTTTACTTTTACGTCCATCTTCTTGCGCAGAGGTCTCATCGATTATGCAGTTAGCGAGCAAAACGCGCACACCGATTGTGCCACAGGGTGGAAATACAGGGCTTGTGGGGGGACAACAACCAGATGAAGGAGGAGGGAGCGTACTTTTATCCATGGAGCGATTAAATAAGATTAGAGCTATAAATCTTGAGGGAAATTTTGTTGTTGTAGAGGCTGGTGTTATTTTACAGGATTTACAGAAAAAAGTGGATGAATCAGGTCGTTTTTTCCCTCTTTCTTTGGCATCTGAAGGTTCTTGCCAAGTAGGAGGAAATCTTTCGTCGAATGCTGGAGGGACAGCTGTTTTAGCTTATGGCAATATGCGTGATCTTTGTCTTGGTTTAGAAGTTGTTTTACCGGATGGGCGTATTTTAGATGATTTGCGTTTTGTTAAAAAAGACAATAGCGGTTATGATTTAAAAGATCTTTTTATTGGTGCAGAAGGCACATTGGGAGTTATAACCGCAGCCGTTTTGAAGATGTTTCCAAAAATAAAAGGAAAAGCTGTTGCTTTGGTGGGATTATATAGTCCGGCGAAGGCCTTAGAGTTTTTATCTCTGGCTCAAGAATATGGAGGAGGGATGTTGACAGGTTTTGAGCTCATGGGAAATCTCAGTTTGCAAATGGCTTTAGATTATAAGATGTGTGAGAAGCCTCCTCTTCAGCGGAAACATGAATGGTATGTATTAATGAACATTTCATCGTTGCAAGGCAATGATAAGGCGTTATCGGTATTGAGTACTATTTTAGAAGAAGCTTTAAAGAATGCGGTGATAGAAGATGCTGTTGTTGCGCAATCTTTAAAACAGCAAGATTTTTTTTGGCAATTACGAGAAAGTATATCATCAGCACAAAAGTTAGCAGGAGGGTCCATTAAGCATGATATTGCAATCCCACTTGCTTCTATTCCTGATTTTATTGCTGAGGCAGCGCTCATTGTTGAAGATATTGCTCCAGGAGCACAGGTGATTTGTTTTGGACACATGGGCGATGGAAATTTACATTATAATATTACACAACCTGTAGGAGCTGATACGACAGTGTTTTTGCAGTTATGGTCAACAATGAATCATCGCATTCATAGTTTAGTGGTGGACTATAGAGGTGCATTTTCTGCTGAGCATGGAATTGGTCAGCTTAAGCGCGAAGAACTTCGTTCTTTTAAATCGCCTGTCGCATTGGATATTATGCAAGGGATTAAAAAAACACTCGATCCTTTAGGGATAATGAATCCTGGAAAAGTATTATAATTCAAGAATGGTGATCATGCATTTTTGTTTAGATTTTAATAACCAAAAAAGAAACCAGTTGTTTTTTATTCAAACTTTTAATAATCCAATGAGAAAAAGCTGCTAAAGGGTGTATGTTATTTAAGATAAATTGGGATAATGTATATGGCTAATCAATGCTTTAATCAGGCAAAAGCGGTGCTTGAATTTCGGTTAGATCCGTGCCATTTGCCACAAACGACGACATATTTTTCATCCAAAACGGGTAATCAGGTTATTTGTTCGTTAAATGAGCGTGGTGTTTCTTTTAAAACGGATATGCCTTCAAGCTTATCGCATTTAATACCCCCTTATCATTTTCAAGGAATTGCAGCACGTACTGTAAAAACGCGTTCAGGAGAAAGAGCTGTTGCATTAGAATTACTTCATGCCGATGAGGAAGCTTGTATACCGCTTTTGGTTTCCAGAGATTTGAATAATGTTCTTCTGGATTGGCGGTTATGGGCGGATACTTATGGCCTTCCCATGCTTATGATCAATGAAGATAATCGCATTCTGGTTGTAAAAGATCGTTCTGATTTACATCGATTTTTTGGTACAACAGCACATTCTAAACAAAAGCATTTTTTACTTCGTTATAGCAATCCGTTAGGCTTGCGTTTGGTGATTGCGAATCGAATTGCACTCCAGTAAATTAACATGCATTCATTTTTGTACGACCGTCAGCATTTATCTTGTTGTGCTGTAAAACATCGTTGTTTGGGGAGGTAACATAAGGCATGTAAACTTCACACATGAAGTGTTTTTAGAAGATATGGCGAATATTCTTAAGTTTGCTTGTAGGTCTTTGTGTAAGTGCAGCATATGAGTGGGAAGCAAGAGGAACCCGCTTAATGAGAATTCAGACCTTTACAGACGGGATTTGGTGTGACTTTTGGTTCTTGAAAACAAAGAGAAAGTCAATGATTGTAAATGAGAGTTTTTTGACACCATACATTGGCAGCAGGAATCGATGATGTAAAACGCTTTTTTCAGAGAGGTAAAAACGGTTTTCATAACAATAGAAACTGTTTTTTTGTGGTATAATTTTGGGTTTTTGCCACATTATTAAAAACACCAGAAGATTACTGGAAGTGTTTTTGAATTTTTTTTATAAATCATTTCTCCATGTTGAATGAAAGCTTTGAATATTGCAGAATATTCTTATTTCATCTCTCTTTTATAATCAAAATCATTTAGATAGAAAGGGTTATCGTAAAATTGAGAATTGGAAAATACAATGATGGTATAGGTTTTTATTTTTATTCCAGAAAGCTGGCAGAATGGATTTATACTATTTGCAGGTAGTGTCGTAAAATGGGATGATAAGCATGAGAGATATTGTTTAAGAATTTGTATGTGAATAACATAACTATCTTTTTTGGGCATTTCATTTTTCGTAAAAGCGGAATTTCACTAAAAACGCGATAAATAAAAGAAATAATAGTATATACGTTTTTCCTCAGGATTTTATAAGAAAGAAAGTGTTTATAAAAATGATGAGAAAATGCGTTTAAAGTAAAGACAACAGTAAAATGATTATTTTATATTACATCTTCAGATTCAGAAAATTTTCCTATTTTATCATGAGTAGATATCCTATTTACAATATTTGATTGTTCAAAGGAAAGCACACTTATTTTTTCAAAATTATGGTCAACGTAAAACAGTGAGAAAATTTTTGTATCATGCTCTTATATAAAATAATAAAATCGTAAAAAAAGAATATTCAAAGGATTTAATTTTCTCGCGCAACGGCTCTCCATCCGATATCTCGACGAACAAAACCTTCTGGCCAATCAATACAATCAACAGCTTCATAAGCACGTTTTTGTGCATGCGTAATCGTTTTTCCTGTTGCAGTTATATTGAGTACACGTCCACCATTTGCAATGAGTTCTCCATCACGCAACACTGTACCAGCTTGAAAAACTTTCACATCGGGAAGAGTGTTTACTTGATCAACGTTACGGATAACAGTACCTTTTTGGGGAGAGTCTGGATAACCACTAGCAGCCATAACAACGGTGAGAGCTGTTTTTTCAGACCACCGAAGAGGCTTATTTTCAAGTTTTCCTTGAGATGCAGCAAGAAAAATTGGCAAAATATCATCTTTGAGGCGCATCATTAAAACTTGACATTCAGGATCACCGAATCGTACGTTAAATTCAATTAATTCGGGTCCTTTTTGCGTTATCATTAATCCGACGAAGAGAATACCTTTAAAGGGGGCGCCCATTTCTTTCATGCTTTTTAAAGCTGGTTCAACAATTTCTTTGAGAGTACGATTCACTATTTCTTGGGTCATGATGGGCGCTGGTGAATAAGCACCCATACCACCGGTGTTTGCTCCAGTATCCCCATCACCTACACGTTTATGATCTTGAGCAGATCCAAAAGGAAGAGCAACTTTACCATCACAAAGGCAGAAGAAGCTTGCTTCTTCACCTTCAAGAAAAGATTCTACAACAATTTTGTTTCCTGCATCTCCAAATGTACTTTTGAAGCAGGCATCAACTGCGTTAAACGCTTCTTCCATAGTTGTTGCAACCACGACACCTTTGCCAGCTGCTAAGCCATCAGCTTTAATAACAATGGGAACATCTTGTTGCTGAATGTAAGCTTTAGCTTTAGAGGCATCATTAAAGCATTGGTAACTTCCTGTAGGAATGTTATTCTTCCGACATAAATCTTTTGTAAAGGCTTTTGAACCTTCTAGTTGAGCAGCTTTTTGAGTAGGACCAAATACACAGATGTTAGCGCTATTAAGAGAGTCTGTTATACCCGCCACCAAGGGTGCTTCTGGTCCTACAATTACAAGATCAATAGAATGTGCCTTACAAAAATCAATAACAAGGGGATGGTCATCAATGTTTAAATTAATATTTTCACCAAATTCTGTTGTTGCAGGATTTCCAGGAGCACAATATAACTTTGTTAGCAGTGGTGATGCTGCTATTTTCCATGCTAAAGCATGTTCTCGTCCACCTGAGCCAATAAGAAGAATATTCATTGCTTGCTCCTCTCATAAAAGATAATTAATCTCATCCCCTTCTCATAAGAATGAAATGTCTCTATCGCAAGACCAAAGGTAAATCATTTGATGAAAAAAAATAAAAATATCGCGCATGTTCAGTCCTATGATAGCCAAGGACGGGTTATGGATGCATCTTCCAAACAATGGGTCTACAGCTTCCTTCCCCGTTCTTTATGGTTTTATGCGCAATTGGCGCGTTGGGATCGACCTATCGGTTGGCAATTGTTGATGTGGCCTTGTTTTTGGTCAACAACAATGGCTTTTTTCTCTTATAACATGCATTACGATACTCTTTTATCAATGTTTCTTCATTGGGTTTGGTATCTTTTTCTTTTTTTTCTGGGATCTATTGCTATGCGAGGGGCAGGATGTACTTGGAATGATCTTATTGACCATAAAATTGATGCTCAGGTAGAAAGGACACGTTCTCGCCCATTGCCAACAGGTCATGTGAGTCGGTTTCAAGCGAGAGTTTTTATCCTTGTGCAATGTTTTGTTGGTTTAGTCGTTTTATCACAATTTAATAGGTTTAGTTTTTTTCTAGGTATTTCGTCATTGATAGCTGTTGCATTTTATCCTTTTATGAAACGCGTAACATATTGGCCGCAGTTTTTTTTAGGCGTTGCATTTAATTGGGGGGCATTAATGGGGTGGGCTGTTGTCTTTGGAAGTTTAAGCTGGGCACCAATCTTGCTTTATGTGGGATCAATTTTGTGGACCATAGGATACGACACAATCTACGCACATCAAGATAAAGAAGATGACATTACTGTTGGTGTCCGTTCTACGGCTCTTCTTTTTGGTAAAGCAACCAAGCGTGCTTTAGTATTTTTGTATGGTGGTTTTGTGATGTTCGTTAGTCTAGCATTTTATTTAGCTGGAGTTCCTGTTCTTAGTTTTTTGGGGATTTTTGTGGCAAGTATCCATATGTTTATTCAAATTAAAGTCATTGATATAGATGACAGTTCACAATGCCTCAGGCTTTTCAAATCTAATTCGCTTATTGGTTTTGTGATTTTTGCTGGTTTAGTATGTGGGGGTATATGGATGATATTTTATCCTGCGGTCTAAAAATAAGTTAGCTAAAATCATAGTTTCTACTGAATACAGTATGTTTTTTTTAATAAGCTTGTTGCTAATCTATTTTTAAGCAATACAGTAGAAAATATCACCAATTAACCTTTACAGTGAAAATAAAATTCTTCTATTTAAATAAAATAAATCATCTTCTTTTAGAATTTTTCGAATAAAAAATATTTGTTTAATTGTTGCGAAGAAAAAATCTTCATAACGATGAAGTTTGAAGGATTAGGGATAAAGTTTTTGTCTTTTCCAATCGCTGTGTTCAACACAATCCCGTGTAAAAAGCAAACGATCATGTAAACGAAATGGGCGATCGCACCAGAACTCTATAGAAAGGGGTTTAACACGAAACCCAGACCAATAAGGTGGTCGTGGAATATTGCCTAGAGCATAACGCGCAGTATATTGAGCAATTGCTTTTTCGAGCACAAAACGATTGTCTAAAGGTTGAGATTGTTTAGAGGCCCATGCACCAATTCGACTACCACGTGGTCGCGATTGGAAATAGGCATCGGCTTCCTGTTGACTTACTTTTTCAACGATTCCTCTAATTCTGACTTGACGACGGAGTGATTTCCAATGAAAACCTAAGGATGCTTTCATTGATTTTAAAATTTCTTGTCCTTTACAGCTTTCATAATTGGTATAGAAGACGAATCCTTGGGGACTGTAGTCTTTGAGGAGAACCATACGAACATTAGGGAGTCCTGTTTCGTCAACTGTTGCTAATGCCATAGCATTCGGATCATTTATTTCACTTATCGTTGCCTCTTCAAGCCACTTTGCGAAAAGTTCAAAAGGTTTTTGCATTTTCATAAAATGATCATCTGTTGGTATTTTTGTGCTCATAGTTTCTCCAAATATCAGTGAGCATGGGTGAGGCATTTTCTCATTTACTTTATCATCAAGGCGTTACAGTACTATTTTTTCTTATTTTCAAAAAGCCAATGCTATCGTGTATTTCTATGGTAGTTTAATTATTTTTTACTTTAGCATAGACTACAAGGAGCTATATTAAATAAATGTCTCATTTTATCTGGTATTTTAGTTTATTGATAGACATATAAAGAGAAAAGAAGAAATTATTCTCTAGAATAGACTAATGAAGCTATAAGGGATATTGAACAACGTATCAGTTGATATTTTGAAAACGAAGAAATTGAAAAGAGGGCAATATGCGTGATCCCTACACGATTCTGGGTGTGGCACGTACCGCAAAATCGCAAGAGATTAAATCGGCATTTAGAAGATTAGCGAAGAAATATCATCCAGACCATAATAAAGATGATACAAAGGCTAAAGAGAAATTTGCTGAAATTAATCAAGCCTATGAAATTATAGGTGATAAAGATAAAAAGGCACAATTTGACCGCGGTGAAATTGATATGGAAGGAAAACCGCTTTATCAAGCCTATGGTGCTGGTGAAAATTTTAGCAATAAACAAAATCCCTTTTCAAGAAGAGCAAAGGGATTTGATTTTTCCTCTTCAGGTGGTGCAAGTTTTGATGCGAGTGATATTTTTCGGGATCTGTTTGGAGGAGGAGGTAGCTTTTCGAATTCCACACACTATAACCGTCCCCAACAAGGAGCACATGTTCGTGCTAATCTTGCCATAACATTAGAGCAGATGGTTGGCGCAGAAAAGGTGGAAGCTGTTTTTCCAAATGGAAAAAAGTTAAAAATTAAACTGCCAGATTATATTGAAGACGGACAGACTATTCGTTTAAAAGGTCAGGGAGAAGAGGTACCTCACGGGCAAGCAGGAGATGCGTTAATAACCATTCAGATTCAAAAACATCCTCGTTTTCGGGTTGAAGGAAGAGCACTCCATCTTGATTTACCAGTTTCTCTTAAACATGCTGTTTTGGGAGCAAAAGAAGAAGTTGAGACGTTGGAGGGGCGTGTGGTTTTAACGATTCCTGCGTGGTCAAGTTCTGATCGCGTTTTACGGTTGAAAGGGAAAGGGCTTCGTTTAAAAAATGGTACAAGAGATGATCTTTATGTGCATGTTCGCATTATGTTGCCGGGAGATGAAAATGCCGCCGCACTAGAACAGTTTTTGCAAATGCAACAAGATTAATTTTAAAAATTTTATATATAAAAGCGTAGTTTTTGTTTGATTTTAAACCAATTGCTTGAAGAAAAAGTTGACCTGTGTCATAGGCAGGTGAATAATACTAATTTTAAGTAACAATGGGGCAGTGCTGATGGCTAAGGGTAATGGTTTATTGTACGGTAAGCGTGGTTTAATTTTGGGGTTGGCCAATAATCGCTCCATCGCTTGGGGAATCGCTAAAGCGGCAAGTAGCGCAGGGGCAGAGCTTGCTTTTACCTATCAGGGTGAAGCAATGAAAAAGCGTGTCGAGCCTTTGGCTGAAGAATTAAAGGGATTTGTTTGTGGACATTGTGATGTTTCTGACAGTGTCTCTATTGATACGGTCTTTAGAGAAATAGAGAAGAAATGGGGAAAACTTGATTTTTTAGTTCATGCTATTGGTTTTTCTGATAAAGATGAATTAAGTGGTCGTTATATTGATATCAGCGAATCAAATTTTATGATGACCATGAATATTTCCGTTTATTCCCTAACAGCTCTAACGAAGCGTGCAGAAAAATTGATGCCAGATGGTGGTTCAATCTTGACACTAACCTATTATGGTGCAGAAAAGGTTGTTCCCAATTATAATGTAATGGGGGTTGCCAAAGCCGCTCTTGAAGCGAGCGTGAAATATTTAGCGGTAGATTTAGGTCCCCAAAATATTCGTGTTAATGCTATATCTGCTGGACCAATTAAAACGTTAGCGGCTTCTGGTATTGGTGATTTTCGTTATATTTTAAAATGGAATGAATATAATGCTCCATTACGTCGTACGGTAACAATTGAAGAGGTTGGTGATTCTGCGCTTTATTTTCTTTCAGATTTGTCTCGTTCTGTTACCGGTGAAGTCCATCATGTCGATTCGGGTTATAATATCATAGGTATGAAGGCAGTTGATGCACCAGACATTTCTGTCGTTAAAGAATAAAGTTTGGTTTATAAGATTTTATTAGACAGCAGTAATTTGACCAAATTTAAGGTGTCCAAGAGTATTTGGGAGAAAAGAGCTGTTTTGTGTATAGCACACAACATACGTTATCGTTGTATATATTTGACAGAGAAATGGATCTTTTTTCATGTCGCATAATACATTTGGTCATTTGTTTCGTGTAACAACATGGGGTGAAAGTCATGGTGCTGCTCTTGGTTGTGTCATTGATGGTTGTCCACCTGGAATTATTTTTACTCTTGCAGAAGTTCAAGCTTATCTTGATAAACGCAAGCCAGGACAATCAAAATACACAACGCAGCGCCGAGAACCAGATGAAGTAGAGGTCCTTTCAGGAGTTGTTGTTCAAGACGATGGAACGACATTGGTGACAACAGGTACACCAATTTCTCTGTTGATTCGAAACACAGATCAACGCTCTCAAGATTATGGAGCAATTGCTCATCAGTATCGTCCAGGACATGCGGATTATACTTATGATATTAAATATGGCATTCGTGATTTTCGAGGCGGGGGACGTGCTTCTGCACGGGAGACGGCAGCACGTGTTGCAGCAGGTGCATTTGCTCGTAAAATCGTTCCTGGTTTGATTGTACGAGGAGCAGTGATAGCAATTGGTCCTCATAATATTAATCGTGATCGTTGGGATTGGTCAGAGGTTGATAATAATCCTTTTTTTACAGCTGATGCAGAGATGGTTCACATTTTTAGTGACTATATCAGTAAACTCCGTAAAGAGGGGACATCTGTTGGTGCGATTGTTGAGATCGTTGCAGAAAATGTTCCGGCAGGTTTAGGAGCCCCTATTTACGCAAAGCTTGATCAAGATATTGCCTCGTTACTTATGTCGATTAATGCGGTAAAAGGTGTGGAAATTGGTGATGGTTTTGCGGCAGCCCGCTTGAGGGGAGAAGAAAATGCCGATGAAATGCGAATGGGAAATGATGGAAAACCGCTTTTTTTATCCAATCATGCTGGTGGTATTTTAGGGGGAATATCGAGTGGACAGCCAATTGTTGCGCGTTTTGCTGTAAAGCCTACTTCATCAATTTTAACACCTCGTCGTTCCATTGATGTTGATGGTCATGATATAGACGTTATAACAAAGGGACGTCATGATCCATGTGTTGGGATTCGTGCCGTTCCTGTTGGTGAAGCGATGGTTGCTTGTGCTATTGCTGACCATTATCTAAGACATCGCGGTCAAGTTGGGTGATTGAAAAGGTGAACAATGGCGTATGATGAAAAAAAAATTGTTTCTGCACTTAAAGCTTTTGAACGCGGTGAAATTGTTGTGGTGACAGATGATGATGACCGTGAAAATGAGGGTGATTTAACTGTTTCTGCAGCGCATTGTACAGAAGAAAAGATGGCGTTTATTCTTCGTCACACAACAGGTATTGTGTGCACACCTATGCCAAAAAAAGAAGCAAAACGGTTTAATCTTTCTCCTATGGTACCAGATAATAACTCTGCACATGGGACACAATTTACGGTTACTGTTGATTTTAAACACGGCATAACAACAGGAATTTCAGCGCATGACCGTACATTAGCTGTACGTAATCTTGCGAATTCAAATGCAAGTGCGGATGATTTTGTTCGTCCAGGGCATGTTTTTCCTTTAATTGCGCATGAAGGGGGAGTGCTCATGCGTTCAGGTCACACGGAGGCCGCTGTTGATTTATGTAAATTAGCTAATTTGCCGCCGGTTGGTGTTATCGGTGAGTTAGTTAATGATGATGGAAGCGTTAAACATGGCGATCAGATTATGAAATTTGCGCAAGAACATCGGTTGCATATTATAACGGTTGCAGATTTAATTGCTTACCGCCAACGTAAGGAAATATTGATCAAGCATGTTGGAGAAATGCCTATTGAAACATTCGTAGGTCCCGCTATTGTTCAAAGTTATCAACTCCCTTGGGAAGTCGTTCAGCATATTGCAATTGTTTTTGGTGATGTCCGTGAGGGTGAGAATATTCCTGTGCATTTACATCATGAAAACATTATAAGTGACGTTTTTTGTCAAACTTCAGATATTATGGTGATGATGCGGCGTATGATGGAAAAAGAAAAACGTGGCGTATTTATTTATTTGCGTGAAGGATCTGTTATACAATCAACTGTTGGTATTCAAAACATGACAAGAAACAGTTCAGAAAACCATGTGCAGGCGATTGCACGCGAAGAAGAATGGCGCAAAATTGGTTTAGGATCACAAATTTTAAAATATTTAGGAATAGGCTCTGTTATTGTTTATGCTTCTAAAGAGCATCATTATGTAGATTTGGAAGGTTTTGGAGTTCGTATATCCAGAACAGATATTTTTTGAGGTTCATATGAAAAAAGAGATACAAGAGGGGGATATTACGACCTTAAGCTTTGAGCAAGCGCTTAAGCAACTTGAAGTTATTGTCGAAAATTTGGAACGTGGCGATGTGCCTTTGGAACAATCCATTGATATTTATGAACGCGGTGAAGCGCTTAAAAAGCATTGTGAAAAACTCTTAAGAGTTGCTGAAGCTAAAGTTGAAAAAATCCAGCTTTCAGAAGAAGGTTTTCCAGAAGGAGTGGAACCACTTGATGCTAAATAATTTAAATCTTTTTGGATATTTATTGTGGGACTTAAGAGAAGCAATAACCTTAGTTTATAAACAGAAAGTTTTATTGATTTCTTTTTTATAAAATAAGTTAAAAATGAGGAAATTATAGCTCATCTCAAATAGAAAAGAGCATTTTCAGTAAAAAAGATGCAAAACTGTAAATAAAAGAGTAGAGAAGATATATTTTTATCATTGTATTTTCTTGAGTTAAGATAATAGGAAGGATTTTTTTTGTCTCAGGTCTTAACACCATTGCTTGACCGTGTTTGTTTTCCGCAAGATTTGCGGGCATTACCTGAGTCTGATTTGGTACAGTTGGCTGATGAGTTGCGGACCGCAACAATTGATGCGGTTTCTGTAACAGGTGGTCATCTTGGGGCGGGACTTGGTGTTGTTGAGCTCACTGTTGCATTACATTATATTTTTAATACACCAGAGGATAGGATTATTTGGGATGTTGGTCATCAAACCTATCCACACAAGATTTTAACGGGGCGTAGAGAAAAAATTCGCACATTACGTCAGGAGGGCGGATTATCTGGTTTTACAAAACGTTCAGAAAGTGTGTATGATCCATTTGGAGCGGGGCATTCGTCTACTTCTATTTCAGCGGGGCTTGGCATGGCGGTGGCAAGTGCTTTGAAAGCAGAGACAAGACGCAATATCATAGCTGTCATTGGTGATGGTGCAATGTCTGCGGGCATGGCGTATGAAGCAATGAACAATGCTGGTGCTTTGGATGCACGCTTGATTGTTGTTCTTAATGATAACGATATGTCTATCGCACCACCTACAGGTGCTATGAGCGCACATCTTGCACGATTAGTATCTCGTCCTTCTTATCGTCATTTGCGTGAACGCGTAAAGATATTGAGCGAAAAATTGCCAAAGTTTTTTTTGGATAAGGCACGTCGTTCAGAGGAATTTGCGCGTGGACTTTTGGTCGGGGGAACTTTATTTGATGAGCTTGGCTTTTATTATGTTGGACCCATAGATGGGCACAATTTGGGGCATTTATTGCCTGTTTTTAAAAATGTTCGTGAATATCCTAATGGTCCTGTTTTGGTGCATGTTGTCACACACAAGGGAAAGGGATATCCACCTGCAGAAGCCTCGTCTGATAAATATCATGGTGTTAATCGTTTTGATGTTACGACAGGAAAACAGGTTAAAGCATCAAGTAATATTCTACCCTATACCAAGGTATTTTCTAAGGCTTTAATAGAAGAAGCTCGCCATGATGATAAGATTGTTGGCATAACAGCAGCGATGCCAACAGGGACGGGTCTTGATTCTTTTGCGAAAAAATTTCCTGAAAAAATGTTTGATGTTGGTATCGCTGAGCAACATGCCGTAACTTTTGCGGCAGGACTTGCTTGTGAAGGGTATAAGCCTTTTGTTGCAATTTATTCTACTTTTTTACAGCGTGCTTATGATCAAATTATTCATGATGTATCAATTCAAAAATTACCGGTACGTTTTGCTATTGACCGAGCAGGTTTTGTGGGGGCAGATGGTGCAACACATGCTGGAAGTTTTGATATTGTTTTTTTAGCCACTCTTCCTGAGTTTGTGGTTATGGCACCTTCTGATGAGCTTGAACTGATGCATATGGTTCGTACAGCTGCAGCTTATGATCAGGGACCAATTTCTTTTCGTTATCCACGTGGTGAGGGTATTGGTATAGATTTACCGCAACGTGGTGAGTTATTAGAAATTGGAAAAGGCCGTATTCTGCGTGAAGGAAATAGGATCGCTTTGGTTTGTTTTGGAACGCGGATGTCAGAAGTGTTGCAAGCTGCTGATGCGTTGGAGGCTGAAGAATTGTCTACAACGGTTGCAGATGCACGGTTTGCAAAACCTTTAGATAAAGATTTGATGCGTCGTTTGGCACGTGAGCATGAGGTATTGGTGACAATTGAAGAAGGGGCAATCGGTGGATTTGGAGCGCACATATTACAATTTTTAGCGCAAGAAGGGCTCTTAGAGCATGGTTTGAAAGTTCGTACACTAAAATTTCCTGATGAATATTTGAATCATGGTTCACCAGAAAAAGTTCTTTCACGTGTCGGACTTGACGCTATGGGTATTTTAAACACGGTTTTTGCTGTTTTGGGACGCGAGATTCGAACAGGATAGAAAATTCGAGTATGAGATGGCTTCCAGAAAAAGACTCGATATTCTCTTAGTTGAAAAAAACTTTTTTACAACACGTTCACGTGCACGTGATGCTGTCATGCGTCAAACTGTTAAAGTTAACGGAGAAATCGTTTTTAAAGCTGGGCAAATCGTTTTTGATGATGCAGAGATTACCGTTTGTGATCCAGCGCAGAATTATGTTTCTCGGGCAGCGTTAAAATTGATTGCTGCACTTGATGCATTTCCAATTGTAACGGACAAAGTGACAGCCATTGATGTTGGTGCATCAACAGGTGGTTTTACGCAAGTTCTCTTAGAGCGTGGAGCAGATCATGTCATTGCCGTTGATGTTGGGCATCATCAATTTGATAAACGTTTATTGGGCAACAGTGCTATAACGTTATTAGAAGGCTTGAATGTCAGAGATTTTAAACAGGAACATTTAGGTGGGCGAGAAATTGATCTTATCGTTTCAGATGTTAGCTTTATTTCGCTCAAACTTGCATTGCCTCCCGTGTTGTCTTTAGCCAAGAAGGGTGCCCAAGCTGTTTTACTGGTAAAGCCTCAGTTTGAGGTTGGTCGTAAACACTTTAGTAAGGGAGGAATATTAAGTCCATCAAGTGCTAAAGAAACTGCTGAGGCGCTTTTTGTTTGGTTAAATACACAAACAGGGTGGAGTGCAAAAGGTTTAATTTCTTCCCCTATTACAGGTGGTGATGGCAACGTGGAATATTTACTATTCGGAGAAAAACAAGAGTGAGTGACAATGTCATAATCGACCATATCGGAGCAAATGGTTATGGTACTTCTAGAACGTCTTACGGTTTCGTTTATGTTCCTTTTACTTTACCAGGAGAGTGTGCTGAAATTACTGTTCATGGAAAATATGCAACATATATAGCATTAAAAGAAAAATCATCAGAACGCATTGATACTCTTTGTCAGCATTTTGGAGAATGTGGAGGGTGTACTCTTCAGCATTGGCGTATGGATGCTTATCGCGTATGGAAACAACAATTGGTTGTTGATGCTCTTAAAAAGTATGGACTTAATAATGTTGTTGCGCCTTTAATAGAATGTAAACCTTATAGCCGACGGCGGATTACTCTAACAGCTTCCATGACCCCACAGGGGCAAAAAGTTGGTTTTAACCGCTATCTCTCTCATAAGATTGTAGATCTTGAGGAATGTCCAGTAAGCCATCCAGAGCTTATTTCTCAGTTGCATAATATCAGAGAGCTCTGTGCTTTTCTAAAGAGCTTTGCCAAGCGGTTTCATGTTACGATAACACGTGTTGAAAATGGTTTAGATGTTGCTTTAAGCGGTTGTGTTGTGCACCATGAATCACTTCGTCAGAAAATGATCAGTGCTGCTCTTTCATATGGGATTATACGTTTATCTGTTGACGGTGAAGTTTTGGTTGAACGAGAAAAACCAGAGATTTACTTTGGAGATGTCCGTGTTGAATTTCCTTCTGGTGGTTTTCTTCAAGCAACTTGCGAAGCTGAAAATATAATGGGCAATATTATTTTGACTCATTTAAAAAAAGTAAAGAATGCTGTTGATTTGTTTTCAGGGGTAGGAACATTTACCTTGCGTATGGCAAAAAAGATGAATGTTCATGCAGTAGAAAATAATGAAGATGCATTAAAAAATCTAAATACAGCAGTACGTTTTGCGACTGGTTTAAAAACGGTCACTTGTGAAAAACGTGATCTTTTCCGACATCCCCTTTCTGTAAAGGAACTTGAGTGTTTTGAGTGTGTAGTTTTTGACCCTCCACGCGCTGGTGCAGAGCAACAAGTACGTGAATTAGCGAAGACAACAGTATCTCGTGTTGTAGCAATTTCCTGTAATCCTACTACATTTGCTCGTGATTTATCTCTCCTTGTTGCAGGCGGGTATACAGTAGAAAAAATCATACCGATTGATCAATTTTTATGGTCACCACATGTCGAAATTATTGCTGTTTTGAGCAAAAAGAAAAAAAAGAAAGGTTGGAAGCTTTAGCCTAAAATTTTTTTAATGCTATGAAGATTTTTTTAAAAGTTTACCTGAGTATTATTATAAAATCTTTCCAAAATTTATCTATAATAATAACCTTTTTCTCGTTGAATTAAGAACACTGAATGTAGAAAGTGTTTTTTTCTTTTAAACTTTTTTATTATGAAATATAAAAGACAAGTTTCCCCACACAAAAAAACCACACAAAAGACTAATATCTTACGAAAAAGATGTGTCTGAATAAGCCTGTGCCGTCGTTATATTTGCCATCCCCTAATGTTTCTTAAAACTCTTGGTACTTGAGACGGCCCATAAGAGGAATCTTTAGTCTTTTCTTGTACAGTTTTTATCCATATATCTCCCCCCGCCTGTAACGTATAAACGAATGATTTTGATTGATCCAACAGACACAGATTTAAAATGAGAGAATCTTGCGGTATTCAAGGTTCTAATACAATATGAATAACGCTAGATTATCTTTATAAATCAATTCATTGTAATCTCCCCCTCACAAAATGGTCGTAATAGACGAGAAGGAGGCAATACTGGGAAGGAATGAGCAAGCTTATTCCTCTATAAGCGCAGTTCCACCGATTGTCATATTATTGATTCGAAGATGAGGTTGACCAACACCAACAGGGACATTTTGCCCTGCTTTTCCGCACATACCAATACCATTATCTAGTTTACTATCATTACCAATCATTGTGATACGTTTCATAGCATCCGGTCCATTTCCAATAAGAGTTGCACCTTTGATTGGTGCACAAATTTTGCCATTTTCTACTCGGTATGCTTCAGTACATTCAAAGACGAATTTTCCGGAAGTAATATCAACTTGTCCTCCACCAAATGAAACAGCATAGATACCACTTTTAAGTGAAGAAAGGATTTCTTCAGGTGTTTTATCTCCTCCTAGCATGATTGTATTGGTCATTCGTGGCATTGGTGCATAAGCATAAGATTCACGTCGTCCATTTCCAGTTGATTTACCTCCCATAAGCCGTGCATTAAGCCTGTCTTGCATAAAACCAACGAGTTTTCCATCTTCAATGAGAACGTTATATCCTGAAGGGGTCCCCTCATCATCGACAGTGAGAGAGCCACGGCATTGTGGAATTGTTCCATCATCAACAACTGTAACACCTTTTGCTGCAACTTGTTGTCCTAAAAGTCCAGCAAAAGCCGATGTTTTTTTACGGTTAAAGTCACCTTCTAAACCATGACCTACGGCTTCATGGAGCATAACACCAGGCCATCCGTTAGCTAAGACAACATCAAAAGATCCAGCAGGTGCTGCTTCTGCTTCTAAATTTGTTAAAGCCATACGTAAGGCTTCATCCGCGGCTTTTTTCCAATTGTCTTCATGAATAAATTGGTTAAATGCTTGTCTCCCTCCACATCCATAAAAACCATTTTCACGACGATTGCCTTCAGCAGCGATCACAGATATAGAAAGTCGCACAAGGGGACGAATATCACGAACCAAATAACCATCTGCACGTAAAATTTCAACATGTTGTAGCGAGCCGGAAAGAGAAACAGTCACCTGATGCAATTTATCATTTTTAGCACGTAAATAGGCATCAATTTTTTGCAAAAGAGCACTTTTTTCTTCAAATGATGGAGCATCAAGGGGATTATGCGGTTGATAAAGCCTTTTGTTTGTTTGTTGAGGTGCTATGCTATAAGTCCCTGCATGATTATTATAGGTAACAGCTTTAGCAGCTTCACTGGCACGTTTGAGTGCAGCAGCTGATAACTCACTAGAGTGAGCATATCCAGTAGCCTCTCCAGCAACAACGCGTAGTCCAAATCCCATATCTTGATGAAATGAGCCGTTTTTAAGCTGTCCATTATCAAATAAAAGAGCTTCGCTTTCTGTGTACTCAAGGTAAAGCTCACCATCATCAGCATGATGAAGTGTTTCCTGTATAAGTGATTGCACTTTAGAGGAAGCAATATCAAAATGATCAATCAGCGATTTCATAAGAATAATCCTATTTTTATGGGGGCTCAGAAGATTTTTATCAATCTAATTTTAAGAATCTTTCAAAATATACGATGAGATTTTGATTGTTTAAAATGTATTGATTTCATTCATGTCGGTAAGGTTGCATAGGCGTCGCCAAGACCATGAAGGTCAACAAAACCTCCAATCCCTTGTTCCGGAGTTGTAAAGATAAAATAGGTTGCCATTTTTCCTTTTAAAAAGAGCTGCAATATGTCTTCTTTAAGAAAGGCTTCAGCAACACAATTATCACCAAGACAACGACGATATTCCATTCTGCCCATATTTTTATCGTCAATTTTAATTCCAACGCCAGGACGTAATTCAACGCGAATCGGAACAAAAACACGCATCAAGGCACCTTGCTTTTGAGGAAGTTTATAAAATGTAACGCGCAAGGTAATATCTTGACGCCCTTGTGTGTGAACGTTTTGTACAACTTCACACTGCATGTTAGGTGTACCTGGTGGTAGAGAACACACTTTTGTCCATGCACCATAGGTTTGCGGAGCAGGGACATCTTGTGCATAGGGTGTTTGTGCAAATGCATGACTGATAAAACTACTATAAAGCGTGTAAAGAACAGCACCAATAAAAAAAGTTTTTTTGAGTAATTTATAAAGTATCACAGAAAATCCTATCCGACTCAACACCCACAACCATGCATAGATTTACATAAAAAATGAATTCCCCATAAAAAACCATAACACAAAATCAGTATTTACCCAAATATATTAATTCATATGATATATTTTTATGATACATTTGTAATGTGGAGAGAACGTTGATTGAAAAAATGTATTTTTATTGCCAATATTTCCATTTACTTTTAGGGGATACGTGCGAAAGAGATATTTCATATTTTCTCAAAAATACGATTGGTCTTAATGGGTCATTTCCATACGCTAGATAATATTTGTCAGATAATATTGGATTTGTGAATGACAGAAATGGAAAAGGGCTTTGAGAGGAATGTCAGTTTCAGAAGAGTTATCGGTTGTGAATGGTAAATCAACGCCACCAAAATCCGGTATTGGTGATTACATCACATTATTAAAGCCACGTGTTATGTCTCTTGTGGTCTTTACGGCTCTGGTTGGTTTGCTTGTATCGCCTGTTCCTATCAATCCGTGGTATGGTTTTTTAGCAATTTTATGTATTGCTGCTGGTGGCGGTGGTGCGGGAGCACTAAACATGTGGTATGATGCTGACATTGATGCTGTGATGGAACGGACTAAAAAGCGTCCTATTCCCATGGGTAAAATCAGCTCCCAAAAGGCATTTATTTTTGGCATGGTTCTTTCTATGCTCTCGGTATTGGTTATGGGGAGCTTCATTAATTGGTTTGCGGCATTTTTTCTTGCGTTTACGATTTTCTTTTATGTCGTTATCTATACAATTTGGTTAAAGCGTATCACACCACAAAATATTGTTATTGGTGGTGCTTCTGGGGCTTTTCCACCAATGATTGGATGGGCCGTGACAACAGGGACAGTGAGTATTGATAGCTTTTTATTATTTTTAATCATTTTTATGTGGACCCCCCCTCACTTTTGGGCTCTTTCTTTATTTTCATCTCTTGATTATGAGGCTGCAGGTATCCCTATGATGCCTAATGTACGAGGTGAACATTCAACAAAAAAACAGATTTTATTTTATACTGTTTTGATGGCATTGTGTGCTGCTGCTCCTTGCTTTACTGGTCTTGGCGGAATTTTTTATGGTATTTTTTCAACAATTTTAAGCATTATCTTTATTTATTTTGCCTATCGTTTATGGAAAGCTGATACACATAATGAAACTATTTTGATGGCCAAAAAAACGTTTTTCTTTTCGTTACTTTATTTGGCAGCTATCTTTGGAATTCTTTTGATTGAATCTCTTGTTTGGTATTTTATCGCTCTTTAGTTGCGTAAAATGAAAGAGCAAATTTTAAAAGAGCTTTTCTTCAAGAAAATGCTGTAAGAAAACACGATAGAGTGTGTTCTTATGCAAAAGATGATATTGCACGTTTTTTTACATTGCTTATTCATGTATAATAATAGGTTGTTTGAATATATAGCTAAAACTATAGAGATTAAGGATGATTTATGTCTGGACTTCCCCCTTTAACGATACGTCTTTGTGGTCCACGTGGATTTTGTGCAGGGGTTGATCGCGCTATCCAGATTGTTCTGCTTGCATTAAAAAAATATGGTGTTCCAGTATATGTTCGTCATGAAATTGTACACAACCGCTACGTAGTTGAGGGATTACAGCAACGGGGTGCTGTTTTTGTCGAAGAACTTAATGAGATTCCAGAAGAACATCGCAATCAACCAGTTGTTTTTTCTGCTCATGGTGTACCAAAATCTGTTTCAGAAGAAGCACGATACTATAATTTGTTTTATCTCGACGCAACATGTCCGTTGGTCTCGAAAGTTCATAAACAAGCGATACGACATCAACGTCATGGTCGTCATGTTATATTGATTGGTCATGCTGGTCATCCTGAGGTGATAGGGACAATGGGACAGCTTGAAGAAGGGGTTGTGACGCTTATTGAAACGATAGAAGATGCTTTGCATTATCAACCCAATGATCCAGATAAATTAGGATTTGTTACACAAACAACGCTTTCTGTTGAAGATACTGCAGGAATTATCGATATATTACAACAACGTTTTCCTACATTAGCAGCACCAGCGGCTGAATCAATTTGCTATGCTACAACGAATCGACAAGATGCGGTTAAAGCAGCGGCAAAGGGGAGTGATTTGTTTTTGATTGTTGGAGCACCAAACTCTTCTAATTCACGACGTTTAGTAGAGGTTGCCGAAAAGTCTGGTGCGCGGCAAGCTATTTTAGTTCAGCGCGCTGATGAAATTAATTTTGAAAACCTAAAATCTCTTTCTATAGTCAGTCTTTCAGCAGGGGCTTCGGCTCCTGAAATTATTATTGATGAAATTATTTCAGCATTTCGTGAGCGTTATGATGTCACAATAGAATTGGCTGAAACAGTGGTAGAAACGGAAAAATTTTTAGTGAGTCGCAAATTACGCGACGTCATTTTAACGTCTCAAGATATGGCTTTCGTTAATGGTCAAGCAAATAATGCAAAAAATGAAAATCAGAATACAGACATGTCTACAACGAAAGCAGAATAATGGCCGTTTATACAGATATTCACCCAAATGATTTAAAAGTGTTTTTAACACGTTATGCAATAGGATCACTTTTGTCTTATCAAGGTATAGAAGAGGGGATTGAAAATTCTAATTTTATGTTAGAGACAACACAAGGGCGATTTATTTTAACACTTTATGAAAAGCGTATTTCAAAAGATGATTTACCTTTTTTTTGTCGCTTGATGCAGCATTTAGGACAGCGTGGAATTCCTTGTCCTCAACCTGTTATTCAAAATGATGGAATGATGATCTGTGAACTAGCAGGACGTCCTGCTGCTATTATTACTTTTCTGGAAGGAGAGTGGATCCGCCAGCCCAATATAGATCATTGTGGCGAAGTGGGGACGGGGTTAGCACAATTACATTTAGCAGGACAGGATTTTACACTCAGTCGTAAAAATACTCTTTCTGTTATGGATTGGAAGGTATTGTGGCAACGTTGTCAAACCAAAGAAGATGCATTGTTAAAAGAATTTGGACAAAAAATTGAGTTGGAATTGGCTTTTTTACAGGAAAATTGGCCATTTAATTTACCAATAGGCATTATTCATGCAGATTTATTTAATGATAACGTTTTTTTTGTGAATCATCGTCTTTCTGGGATGATAGATTTCTATTTTGCTTGTAATGACTTTTTTGCTTATGATTTAGCGATCTGTTTAAATGCTTGGTGCTTTGAGCCTGATCATTCCTATAATCTTACCAAAGCACGTAAGTTATTGGAAAATTATCAAAAAATAAGACCATTGATCCCTTTAGAATTTGACAAGATGGTCTTATTAGCTCGTGGTGCATCTCTACGTTTCTTACTCACACGTCTATATGATTGGTTTAATACACCGCCTAATAGCTTTGTTATTAAGAAAGATCCATGGGAGTATTGGCACAAGCTTTGTTTTTTCAGTAATGTAAATTCGCTAAGTGAATTAGGTTTTTAAATTTTATGGCAACTCAACAAAAAGTCGTTGAAATTTATACAGATGGTGCTTGCTCAGGGAATCCTGGAGTTGGAGGATGGGGAGCAATTTTACGCTGGAATGGTCATGAACGGGAGCTTTATGGCGGTAAGGTCCATACGACAAACAATCAAATGGAACTCATGGCGGCAATTTGTGCATTAAAGGCGCTTAAAGAGCCCTGTTTGGTCGATCTTTATACAGACTCAGTTTATGTACGTAACGGTATATCTAAGTGGATTGAAGATTGGAAAAAGAATAATTGGCGCACTGCATCAAAAAATCCTGTTAAAAATATGGAGCTATGGCAAGCTCTTGAGGATGCTAGTTCTTGTCATACAGTTAGATGGCACTGGGTAAAAGGGCATGCGGGACATCCAGAAAATGAACGCGCAGATGCCCTTGCTCGCAAAGCAATTACTCAATATCGTGAAAATGGACGTTTTCCAGCATAATTGCTTTTTGAGAGCTTTTTCTTTTATCACGGAGACGCAAGAGGGGTTGGCTGCTGCGTATGGAATATGAATGTTCCACTTAAGGCGTGATCTTTAAAAGCAACTGTATAAAAAATTTTTTGGTTTATTTCTTCTGGTGTGAAATAGAGTGGAGCATTGAAGAGTGTATATTCTGCGTTATCACTGACTTTTCTTGCTGCTCCAATTTGCATTTCTCCTCCATCTAAAAAGAGAGAGGAAGGAGTGGTTTTGTTGTTATTTTGTATTTTTATAAGAAGGGTACTATTATTTTTTTCAGCACTTATTTTTAGTGCATTCTGCGTCATGCGGGGCAAAGAATTTTGCGCCTTTTTTAAGAAGGAAGCAGGAAGCTGTTTATTTTTAAGAGCAGATGGCGAAAAATCAAAGTTAACAGTAAATGGAAGACAGATTTTATTACATAATCCAAGAGTGAAAGCACCACTTAAATTTTTGCTTGAACCAGAAAGATTGAAGGGCAATATTACTTTATCTTTATAACCTAATGACCAATCATTTTCTGTTTCAAAAAGCTGTGGAGTAGGATAAAAGATTTCATAAGAAATCTGTTGGTTGAAATTAAAAAATGGTGCCATGCCAGAATTACCTGGATTACGCCAGTAAGTTTTCCATCCTGGTTTAAGCTCAATTTCAATAATGCCTTCTCTTATTCCAGAAAGAGAAGGTTCAGTGATCGCTAATCGGATACGACCACCATCTGATTCATACCAAGATGTTGCGAAAAGCTGGAGTTTTTGTTCTGTTTGAGCATTTACAGGAATGTTAAGTAATTCTAAAACTATGAATGTTAAGCTTAAAGTAACTAAAAGCTTTTTATAAAAGAAAGTTGCGATATTTTGTAAATTTGTAAATATATAACTTTTTTTCATTGGAGTTTTATTTTCCTAGTGTGCTAAA
Organism: Bartonella sp. AP7XZML; assembly: GCF_042195745.1. Lineage (NCBI taxonomy): Bacteria > Pseudomonadati > Pseudomonadota > Alphaproteobacteria > Hyphomicrobiales > Bartonellaceae > Bartonella > Bartonella sp. AP7XZML. Next base: position 185,156 of record NZ_JBHIOT010000095.1, on the reverse strand, counting down.
TGAACAAATTTTTATCATGTCAATTATGGAGAATAACAGATTAATGAAGCGGTGTAATGGCTTTTTAGGTGGACAATTACTCATAGCAATGCCTGGGATGAATGACAAACGCTTTATTCGTTCTGTTATTTATATTTGTGCGCATTCTGATGCCGGTGCGATGGGCATCATTCTCAATCAATTGCATCACATTGATTTTCCAGAGCTTTTGCTTCACTTAGGAATCATAGACAGTGGCCAAAAAAAAAGTCTTTCTGAACCAATAAAACAGTTTCCAGTTCGCTATGGTGGTCCTGTTGATCCTTCGCGTGGTTTTGTCCTTCATTCAGATGATTATGCTTGTGAAGAAACTGTTTTTATTGCAGATAAGATCTGTTTTACTGCGACAATTGATATATTAAAAGCGATCAGTTGCGAACAAGGTCCGCAACATGCACTGGTCGCATTAGGCTATGCTGGATGGAAAGCGGGGCAACTTGAGGCAGAAATTTCTACAAATGGTTGGCTAATCAGTTCTACATCACCTAGTTTTCTTTTTGAAAGCGATTTAAGCTGCAAGTATGATAAAAGTTTAACACGCATGGGTATCGATCCAACTTATCTTGCTTCTGAAATGGGACACGCGTAGAGTTTTTTCTAAGCTTTTTAACTTTACACGTTATTTTATCCCTTATGTTTTTATTTTATAAGGGAAATGGCTCTGAACGAGCGTAATTAATTCTTCTATGGCAATCGGTTTCGTCACAAGTGTACTTTGAACATATTTACAGCCTTCTTGACGGAGGAAGATTGCTTCTTTTTCGTTTTCAACACCTTCTGCGATAATTTGCAAATTAAGATCTGTTGCCATATTAATGATAGACTTTAGAACAATTTTCTTCTTAAGAGAGTCGATTGAGATAAGTGAACGATCAAGTTTAACCATATCAAATGGATAACGTACGAGATAGGTCAGAGACGAATAACCTGTTCCAAAATTATCGAGTGCGAGATTCATTCCAAGTGTTTTAATTTGTTCAAGAAAGTGCGCTGATTGTTCAGGATTATTTCTTAAGACAAATTCAGATATTTCAATCATCAGACGCCCTTTGTGGAGCGGATGGCGAAGCAAAGCGGCACGCAATTGACTGATAAAACGAGGATGAATCATTTCTGCGCTTGGTAAATTAATTGAAATAAAGAAAGATTGTTGGGAAAACTTTTCTTGTACATTTATAAGATCAATAATGGCATTATCGATGATAAATTGTGACAAATCCATAACAATTAGTTCATTTTCTACGATTTTTATGAAATCAGAGACATTTAAATTTCCATAAGTGGGATGATGCCATTCTACAATTGTTTCAAAACCAATAATATGTCCGTCTGATAAATTAAGAATAGGATGGTAGAGGATTTTCATCTCATTACGTTTTATGGCATAACGAGCATCTTTCTCCAGAGTATTATGTTCGAGACCCAAAGTGCGAAAATTAGGACGAAAAGGTTCAATATGGTTCCCACCCATTTGTTTTGCGCGAATCATCGCTAACTCACTATCATTAAAAATATCTTTAGCCGTTGATCGGCTTTCACTCCATGTAACCAATCCGATAGAGGTTGAAAGGATTATTTTATTTTCTGAAAGTGAAATAGGTGCTGAAATTGTTTTGTGCAAATGATCTGCAAATGCTGCAATTTTTTGTGGTTCGGTTTCACTGAGTAAAATAATTGCAAAGCGGTCTGCTGAAAGACGCGATAAGGTGTCTTGAAAGTTAATGAGACGATTTAAACGACGTGCGATTATAAGCAGTACAGTATCCCCAACTGCTATGCCTAATTTGCGATTAATTTGGCGAAAATTGTCAAAATCAATCATAAAGACAGTTGGTCTAATTTTGATATTTGCTTTCGCTAAAGAGGTATAATTTTGTAGTCTATCAAAGAAAATTTGTTGGTTAGGAAGTCCAGTTAAGCTGTCGTGGATTGCATCATGCAATAAGCGTTCTTCGGATTTTTTATGGTTAGTAATATTGACAATGGTTCCAATGACACGTGTGATTTTTCCATCTTTTTGCATAGCCGGACGTGCACGAAGAGAAAACCAATGATAATAACCACCACCGGAAGAAAGCCGAAAAATTTGATCAATGCGCCCTTTTTTATTTTTAAGAATGATATCCAATACGGCTTGAAAGCGTTCACGATCATCATGGTGCAAGGCTGAAATCCAGTTGCGCATAGGTCCATTGAGGTTATGAATTTCAGTACCAAAAAGGGTTGCCATGTTTGGATGTACAACAATACGATCACGCTCAATATTCCAATCCCAAATAATATTTCCAGCTCCCTTTGCTGCGAGTACTTGTTGTTCAAGGTCGGAAAATATTCCTTCATGGAAAGCGTCATTAGAAAAAGTTTGTTGCAGGACAGTAAAGCTTATGAGAAGAACAATGAGCACTAATCCTCCCGCTAATGCTGGCTGGATAATATCATTGTTTAAATGTCCAGCTATGCAGGCATAGGCTCCAGCACACCAAAAGCTAATGAGCAACCATGTTGGAATAAGCATAATGGCGCGGTCATAGCTTCTGATTGAGAAATAGATGATTAATATTATACCAAGCACAGCGGTAAGGCCAAAAGACAAACGCGCAATTCCAGCTGCTCTGATGGGATCATAAATAGCAAAGGCTCCTAGACTGCTAAAGGCAATGGTCCAAGCGATAGCACCGTAACTAAAATGATAATGCCAGCGGTTAAGGCTGAGATAAGTAAAAAGAAAAATGAAGAGTGTAGCAGTAAGTGCTACTTCTGTACCAGCACGCCAGATTGGTTGGGTTGTGAGTGTAACTGAAAAGAATTTATTTAAAAAGTTGAAGTCAATACCAATATAAAAAAGCACAGCCCAAGCAACAGCTGCTGTTGCAGGAAACAGCCCTGTTCCACGGACGACGAAGAGAACAGTTAACAAAAGCGCTAAGAGACCGGATATACCAAGAAGAATACCATGATAAAGCGTATAAGAATTAATTGCATCTTTATAAGCTTCAGGTTGCCATAAATAGATTTGCGGTAGATTTGCAGAGTTAAGTTCGGCCACAAATGTAATAACAGCACCAGGGTTAAGGGTAATACGAAAGATATCAGAGTTTGCACTAAGTTGACGATCGAGGGAAAAACCTTCGCTTGGCGTTATGGATTGAATCCTTGATGATCCAAGGTCTGGCCAAAAAAATCCAGAACGTGCCATGCGGTAATGGGGGGCAACGATGAGACGATCAACTTGTTCATCTGTTGGATTTGCAAGAGAAAAAACTGCCCAATTTCCGGAAAATTTTTCATTTTTTGCCTGCACTTCAATACGCCATACAATACCATCTGGTCCTGGTGCTGTACTTGTTTGAAAAATAGAGTTGTTTGTATGGTGAATTTCAATTGCTTTTGAGAGATCAAGAGCAGCATCTTGAGAAGAAATTTTAACTGGTTCAATTGCTTGTGCTGATGTAAGATGGACAAAAGAACTAACGACTACAATGAAAATGATGTCAATTATTTTACGCAAACTCTTCACAATGTCCCACTCTCAATATTTTAGGATGTTTAATTTTCATTTCGACTTTTGAGAAAAAACGTCCACCTTTTATAATTTATTTACATAATAAATTGTTATCACTTTTTCTTAAGTTATGTGATTTTATATACAAATAAACCACACCCCCATTTGCTTCAATGGAACCTGAAGCGAATGAAGTTTTATATTTTAAAAGGGCAAAGTTAAACCATGAATTTCCAGATTTCACGGATATACCTTCACTTACTAGAATCTTTATCACATGAAGTATGAATTGGGTAGTTTTGTACGCCTATTTGCCCAATATTTCCAAAACTTATTTAATGAGGAGAGCTTTTGTGGTAAATTTTATGATAAAATATGTGATGTTATTGTGATGCTGCTTTGAAAAGAAGTTTTTACTTTAGCTTGTATGAAAGAGTTGACGTTAAATCATCAAAATTTATGAGGGGTCCTACAGGTCCGACAGCAGTTAGTGTTGGAGTGGAGTTTGTAAAAAGACGATGTGCTAAATCAGTTAATCTTTTAGGAGTGATGAGATTGAGGCGTTCAATTGTTTCCGATATTGGAATTGGTCGACCATAAAGGAGTATTTGGCGAGCAATGAGATGTGCTTGACTAGAGGGATTTTCCTGTGACATTGTCAGATTTGCACGATATTGCGTTTGTGCTCGTTGCAGTTCGTTGGCGTGAATATTTTTGCTGACCTTGGAAAGTTCATCAAGAATCACAGGAATAAGTTCTTTGAGCCCTTCTTGTCCGGTAGCTGCGTGAACACCAAAAAGCCCAGTATCTGAAAATCCCCAATGAAAAGCATAAATAGAATAGCATAATCCACGTTTCTCTCTTACCTCTTGAAAAAGACGTGAAGACATACCACCGCCAAGAATGATAGAAAGAATTTGGGCTGCATAAAAATCACGCGCGTGATAAGCACGTCCTTCAAACCCTAGAACAACTTGTGTATCCATTAAATCGCGATATTCACGAAAGTCGCCACCGACATAATTTGCAAGATTAGTAAGAGGTGCGGTTGAATGGGAGCGAAAAGTACCAAGACGACTTTCAACTTCTCGCAAGAAACTTTCGTGCTTTACAGCTCCTGCAGCAACGACAATCATACGATCTGCACTATATTGTTTATTGATGAAATCATGGAGATCAGTAGATGTAAATGATTGAATAGTTTTAGCTGTTCCTAAAATAGAGCGTCCAAGGGATTGATGACGAAAGGCTGTTTCTGTAAAGTGATCAAAAACAATATCATCAGGAGTGTCATGGGCAGCACCAATTTCCTGAAAGATTACTTGTTTTTCTCGTTCTAGTTCATCGTCGTCAAATTTTGAATGCATTAAAATATCGGCTAAAATATCTATAGCAAGTGGGATATCGCTTTTAAGAACACGTGCAAAGTAAGCTGTTGTTTCAATACTGGTTGTAGCATTGATTTCACCGCCAACATCTTCAATATCGGTTGCAATTTGAAAAGCAGTACGGTTTTCGGTTCCTTTAAAAGCCATATGCTCAAGAAGATGAGCAATACCATGCTGTGTGGAGGTTTCATTGCGTGAGCCCACTTTAACCCATATTCCGAGGGCAACACTATCAATTTGTTGCATTGTATGTGTGGCGATAGTCAAACCATTACTAAGGCGACATATATCTACATCCATGTATTTACAACTCCATTAAATAAGCTAAATACCTCACTGTAAGGGTATCAGAATATTCTTGATTTAAATTAATGCAGCTAACTTTAATAAGATGCACGCGATTTTAAAGAAATATAATCTTTTACTATTTTTTCATCATTAGCAAGATTTATAAAATGTTCTTCGTGTTTCATTACATCATTGAGATGAGATGGCCATGGAGCATGAAGGCCACAAGCGCTTTTAATAGTATCAGGAAATTTAGCTGGATGAGCCGTGGCAAGAACGATCATTGGAATATGCGGTTTTTTGTTTTCACGCGCTACTTGAAGAGCGACCGCTGTATGTGGATCAACAAGATAGCCACTTTCCTTATAGACACTATCAATTGTTTGAGCTGTTGCAGCCATGTTGCTTTTTCCAGCGGAAAATAGGGAACGAATATTTTTGAGTTGCTTTTCATCAAGAGTAAAGAGACCCGTTTTTTTCAAGTTTTCCATTGCATTGCGAATCCACATTGGATCACGATTGCCACTTTCAAAGAGCAAACGTTCAAAATTAGAAGAGACCTGAATATCCATAGAAGGTGATGTTGTATGGACTATTGGTTGTGTTTTGTAAGTACCACTGGTCAATGTACGTACAAGGATGTCGTTATCATTCGTTGCGATGACCAGTTGAGCAATGGGTAATCCCATACGGGCTGCGACATAACCTGCAAAAATATCACCAAAATTTCCAGTAGGAACAGTAAATGAAACAGCTCTATCAGGTGCTCCTAAAGAAAGTGCAGATGAAAAATAGTAAACAATTTGCGCCATAATACGCGCCCAATTTATAGAATTAACACCTGAAAGTGCTCTTTTTTTACGAAAATTGTGGTCATTAAACATTGCTTTGACAAGAGCTTGGCAATCATCAAAATTTCCTTCAATGGCAATGGCATGAACATTGGAACAATGATTGGTTGTCATTTGCCGTTGTTGAACAGGCGATACACGTCCTTTAGGAAATAAAATAAAAATATCTGAGTGTTCTTTTCCAGCAAAAGCCTGTATTGCAGCTCCTCCTGTATCACCTGATGTTGCAGCAATAATCGTTGCACATCTATTTTTTTCAGTCAAAACATAATCCATCAGTCGAGAAAGAAACTGCATTGCTACATCTTTAAAAGCTAAAGTAGGACCATGAAAGAGTTCAAGGATAAATTCATCTTCTCCAGTTTGTCGTAACGGACAGATTGCTGGATGGTGAAAGGTTGCATAAGATTCAGCGATCATATTTTCAAAAGCTGTATATTCGATTTCGTTATTCACAAAGGGCCACAGAATAGTTTTAGCAATTGTTGTATAGGACTGACCACGAAGTGCTCGTAACGCATCAAATGATAGCTGAGGAAATTTATCTGGCAAATAAAGTCCCCCATCACTTGCCAACCCTGTCATGATTGTTTCCGTAAAGCTTAAAGCAGGAGCTTCACCTCTCGTGCTGATATATTCCATAAGTCTTATCCTTTTTTTTATTTCTGGCAAATTGGTGAAGTTATTTATTTCACGTTTTTCATAATATTTAAATTATTAAATGGATAGAGCTTCTTTTCTTCTTTTTAACTCAATAATGAAAGGAAATAGCCTTAAGCATTTTTATTTTTGAGATATAAACGCCAAATGTTCACAGAAAATCTGTTACAGTCAAAATTTTTTTCTCTATTATTCATTCACTTAAATTTTACAACGTATCTTCACTTGTACACCTTCTTAAATAATAAAATTAAATAGATAGAATGGTATTTATTGAAGAACTTTTGTATAAAACTCAATCATTCATAGTTATTTTATGCTCTTAATACTTTGTAACAATTAAATCTGCTAAACTGAATGTTAAAATGATACATCTCAGAACTCACATTGGAAGATTTATAAGGTAATTTTATGGCATTTCGTGCGCAAATCTATACTTTGAATAATCTTTTTTAGCTTAATTTATCACTTTGTATAATAATAGATATTATATTTGTGCTATACAGTATGGTAACCTAAAGTTTATCCATAGAAAACATACAACAGCCTGCTAAATGATGGGAAGCAGGCTGTAAAGTATTTTCATTTTAAATAGAAAAAAATAACTAAGTATCTTTGAATTATTTGCCTTTAATTTTTCCTATTGCCCATCCGATTATCCCGCTAAATATGGCCATAACAGATCCAGTCAAGAATCCAAAACCCAAAGCTCCTACTGTAGAAAAAACTCCTAGCGTAATTGGTTCAAACACTTTCTCAAATTTTCCTTCAAAGGCAGATTCACTTTTTGCTTTATGAGTGAAACTTGGGACATAAAGAGCAGCTATATCGATAGCTTTTTTCTTTCCTTGTTCTATTAAAGAGACAGTTTCCCATTGAGTATCATTTTTCAAATGATTGGCATGAACATTTATAACTTGTGAAAGCAGAAAAGCAACTGCTATAAAAATATTTAATACGTAAGTTTTCAATACTTTAATCATAGTTTACCACCAATACTTTTATTTTAATCTGAATTGAATAGATGCATCAGCAGAATTAGTGCACATTGAGAGAAACAGAAGCATTTAAAGCTTTTTTCACTCTTAGTGTGATAATTCATTAGTTTTTGTCATCAACAATGGATAAACACGGAATATGTTCATAGTTTATATTTCATATGAGAAGGTCTTATTCTGATGAAATTTCAATTTTAACGAGATTTAAAATACAATATTATTTTACTTATTATCCATCCTAAAAACATGCCTATCGTACTTGATGCATATCCAAGTGCCATCCCCATACCAAAAGCCCCGAGTGTAAGAGGTTCAACAACCTTTTCAAATTTTCCTTCAATAGTAGCTTCATTACCCACTCCACGATTTAGACTAGGTCTATAGAGAGAAACGGTATGGACTGCATCCTTTCTTTTCTGTTCTATTGCAGAAACAAAAATATTCTCACGATGAGTACTATTTTGTAAAGAGTTTGCATGCACATTTACAACCTGAGAAAGAGAAAAGGCAGACATAATGAAAATACTTAATATATGATTTTTAAATAATTTAATCATAATTTACCTCAAATATTTATACTATTCGATATATATGCGTAAATTTATACTTAATTTATAATTTGGATATTTGGATGTAATCTACAACATTTATATTTTGTAGCATAATGAGCTTCATTATGTAATTATTTACAATGAATTATAGCCACATAATAAAGCTATTATTATAGAGTTCTAGACGAGGTTGAATTATTTGAACATCAATACTATGTCCTTTATCCAACTTATTATCGATCCTATAAAGCTCATTGCATATCCAGTAAACAATAGCCCCATTCCTATAGTCATAGGCTCAACGACCTTTTCAAATTTTCCTTCACCTATTGTTCCATGTTCTGTTTGATAATTTACAGACGGAGCATAGAAAGCAGTCGTAGAAACTACATCGGATTTCGCATATTTTACTTGTTCCATTGGGAAAACAGAAAGTTCCTCTTTTGGAGTATCGTTTTTCAAATAGTTTGCATTAACATTTACAGTTTGTGAAATAAAAAAAGTGCTCGCTATAAAAATGCTTAAAATATAATTTTTAAATATTTTTACCATAACTTTACCTCAAATATTTTTAAGTTATATATGTAAGAAATATACATAATGTTTATGTATATCACACTATATACAAGCCATATAGTTCAATATGTATTTTTAGTCAATAATAAAAATACATATAAAAATATAACTATAATTTTTATAAACGTTATTGTAAAAAAGTAACAGTAATAATTACAAATTATATTTTTTAAAAACTTTATACAATATTTTATTATGTGTTATATATAAAATAACATATGGTTGTCGTATAATTTTTATAAATGATATTAATATATTTTTTTAAATACATTTATAGATAATAAAATTGATCAAAATTTTTACATATTAAATATATAAAAATTTATTTATTATTGATAATATAATAGAAAACATGAAAATTATGATGTGGTTATAAAAATATTATTAACAATTAAAATATGAATGGACACGCTAAAATTTTATTATTTATAGTATTTATTATAGATAGTCATTATTATAGAATGTATGTTCTATATATATTATTCAATGGTTATTTAATTGCATCGTTATAGCAGAATAATACTGCTTAATTTACTATTAAATATATACATTTATCTTATAGATAATAATATGTTATAGATACTAAAAAATGTACAATTTTCTCATAGTGTAAAGTAGAGCTCGAATTGGATAGAGATAAATGATATTATCTTTTTATCGCCAATGTGAACAGCATATTACTATGATGCAAGGCAGTGTATAGAAGAATATAATTTAGACATATTTATGAGTGCCGAAAGATCAGCATTAGATAATATTTTCAACACTTTCTTCTTTACCAAACTGAAAAGCCGCTTTTATTTTTAGAAAGTGGATTACTTTTGAAAAGATCTGATTTCATTGCTTATTTAAAAAGGCTATTAAGTGCTTTCGGAAAATTTTAAGCAACTATTGGTATCTCTGTCGCTTGTTTAACATGATTATATGTTTCATATTTATGTGCTTTTTTAAAGAAACCGTTCTCAAGGTACTCAAGCCTATTTTGCAATGATAGATATGATGATAAAGCCCCCATAATATAAAATTCTTAGGGCATCAGAATTTTTGACGTTTATAAAGAAGAAAGATGGCATTGCCATACACTTTTCTCGCTCCTAATGTTGCTACAATTTTCGCCTTTTGAGATGATTCATTAAAAGGCATTTTTATTTCTTTATTTATTTAATTCAGCATATCCAGGTTTGAAATGAGAGAATCTTACAATATTCGGTTTTTTTGCTTAATTTGAATAATGATAAATTATGATTATAAATCAATATATTGTCTGTAAATTACTTGGTATGAAATGTTTTTTATAAAATGCACATCTTCATAAGAGTGTATTCTTTTTGTTTTTTGTAATCTTAGGGAGGTTGTACCAATTGATGCTGTTAAAATACTATTTAAGCAGCAAAGTAAATAAGCCTTCAACAAGTTTATGAGATTTGGATTGAGTAAATATAAGCCTTTGTAACTCAACAAGGACGCATTTGTCATTTTCAATAAAGTCTTGTGTTCCATAGATTCCGCGAATTTTAATATTTTTTCCATGATCAATATGCACATCCCTTACAATTTTACCATAGTGTGTATTTTTTTGATCAGATGAAAGAGGTTAGCAATTTTCACATCTTATCGAGCAAGGCATCGTAATATTTCTTTTTTGACAAATATAATAATTTATCAGGATGAGCTACTGTGGTTGGGAGTGGGATATTGGATTTGAGATAGATAAGCAGGGTTTAATTTTTATGAGTTTGCACCTCTGTTTTTTGCTTTTTTTTAAGTACGTGCAATGGTTAACAGACTTATGATCTCAATGAGGTGCTATATTTTTCCTTCACATTGAGATGCAATTCACCCGTGTCGTGAATTGCGCATTTATTGAAGTTATTATAAAAGGAGCAGCGAGAAGAGCAGGACATTTGAATAAAAATGCTTCTTACAAGAGTTTACAAATTGATATATTCAAGAGATTTTTTATAATAGATCTCGCCATACTGCCATTGCTTCTAAGACTTCTCCTAAATGAACATGTTTTGCAATAACTGTTTCTGCACCAGCTTCTGCAAGTGCATTAGAGTGGCCAAGATAGCTATGTGATCCTCCCGTAAAGCCGATGACACGCATGCCTGCTGCTATGGCTGCGTGTACACCATGAAGTGAATCTTCTATAACGATAGTGTTTTGGGGCTCTGCCTGTAATTGTTGTGCGGCAAAAAGGAAAACATCAGGGGCCGGTTTCGTTCTTTTTGTTCCAACTTCAGGTGCTGAAAATATTTTACCTTCAAAAAGGTCATAGAGATCAACCGTGGTGAGCATCTCTTTTATATCTACGCTTTTTGCATTAGAGCAGATACAGTAGGGATAGCGTGTTTGGATAATTTCTACAGCTTCTCTTACATCATCAATAGCCCGTAATTTAGTTTTTATTTGTGTACGAAAAATATTAGTCATTTGATCTATGAGATGAGCAGAAATAGGTTTTTCTGTTTCCTGTTCAACGTGTTTAAGAATATCGCGAAAGATAAGCCCTGCAAAACGCTCACTCAATTCTTCGGGTGATATTTCATATCCTGTTTGTTTGAGCAATTGAGATCCAATTTTTGCTGCAAGATATTCAGAGTCGACGAGAACTCCGTCACAATCAAAAATAATAAGATCTATCTGAGGCATAAGATATTCCTTTACATGTTACGAGATGGACAACTTTCATGAAAATGATATTGAGAAGATCTTATTTCATAAAAATACGCTTTGAAAATGATTCTTAATTCTTTTACGAAATAAAAGATATGGGAACAGTACATTGAAAAAAAGAAAATTAAGGTTTCATTCATATGAAAGTTTTTTTTTACTAAAAAAACAAAAACAATTATCAATTTTGTAGAACTTTAACGATACGTTTACGCTATTTTGTAAATATAGATTGGTAATGCGGGCCTATAAACTATTTTGGTTGATTATAGGGCAAATTCAGTTAATTTTGTTGGGTTTTTCATGACAGTTATTCAGCTTCAAAAAGATTTTCTTCGTACTCCCTCACAAATGCCATGGCGCAATAAAATTTTTAAAGGAGATTGTGTTTCCGTTTTAGAAAAACTTCCAAAACATTCTGTTGATATGATTTTTGCGGATCCACCCTATAATTTGCAATTGGATGGAGCTTTATACCGTCCAGATCATTCGCTTGTTGATGCGGTTGATGATGCATGGGATCAGTTTGAGAGTTTTGCTGCTTATGATGCTTTTACTCGTGCATGGTTGCTTGCTTGTCGTCGTGTATTAAAACCCAACGGAACACTTTGGGTTATCGGATCTTACCATAATATTTTTCGGGTTGGGACGGCATTACAAGATTTAGGTTTTTGGATGCTTAATGATATTATTTGGCGCAAGAATAATCCGATGCCTAATTTTCGAGGGCGCCGTTTTCAAAATGCTCATGAGACGCTTATTTGGGCCGTGCGAGATCAAAAAGATAAAAAGTACACATTTAATTATGATGCCTTAAAAGCGGCAAATGAAGATCTACAAATGCGTTCAGATTGGCTTTTCCCTCTCTGCACTGGAGCTGAACGTTTAAAGGATGATTCGGGGCGTAAATTACATCCAACACAAAAACCGCAAGCGTTATTAGCGCGTATTATTATGGCTTCTAGTAAACCTGGTGATGTTATTCTCGATCCATTTTTTGGTTCGGGAACAACAGGTGCTGTTGCCAAGCTTTTAGGGCGTGATTTTGTTGGGATTGAACGCGAGCAAGATTACATCGATGCAGCATGTGAGAGAATTGCGGCGGTTCAACCTTTAGCGCAACCAGAACTAGCGATTTTGGATAGAAAAAAAGCAGAACCGCGCGTAGCATTCAACAGTTTGCTTGAAGCAGGTTTACTCTATCCTGGAGAAGTTCTGTATGATCGTAAGAAGCAAGTATCTGCTATTGTAAGAGCTGATGGTACGATTATGCATGGTGGTGAAGCGGGCTCAATTCACGCAATGGGAAGAAAGGCTCAAGATTCGCAGAGTTGTAATGGTTGGACCTTTTGGTATTATGAGGAAAATGGACGGTTGAAGTCCATAGATCATTTAAGAATGATCATACGTTCACAAATGTTAAAAACGGGTGTTTTATGAATTAAGCTGATCGCTTCATTCTATTGACCACCAATGTACCTGATCTTGATTGAGATGGACGTGAGGGTGTTTTAGCCTTTCTTAGATGTTTTTTATTGACACACTAATCTCGCTTGTAAGCGACAAGCGAGTATTTTTATGCTTCTTTTAGAAGAAATTAAAATGAGAAATTTTCACTCTATGTTCTCGTTTTAGTTCCAAAACAGTAAAGTTTCAATATAAGCTTATAAAAATGAAATATCAGAATTAAAAGGTTCATTCAGAAGTTAAAAATTAAGTGCTTTTTTGAATACGTACATCTGTAAAGTGCATATAATATATTGATTATAAAGATAATTTAGCGCAACTCATATTGAAATGCCCTCGGAATATCGTCAAGTTTTCTTATTTCAAATTTGTTCCATATTGAATCGATGAAAATTACTTTCTTGCATGTCATAAACGGGGTTGGCGTGTGAATAAAAATTGTTAACGAAAGAACTAAAAGTACCTCTTATAATCCGTTTCACGTACCAAGGGATGTTGAGGGGGCTGGTAAATATAACGATGGTGCTAACTTGCTCCGTCATAAGCGAAAAAAGGATAGATCCTGAAATTTAAATCTAAAGCTTCTAAGCGTTTCTATCCCTCCTTAATTTTTGTCTGTAGAAAAAATTGGTTATTTCATTTTTTAAAATTTTTCTTTTACAGATTAGTAAATGATCGCTAGAGATACAAAAGTCTCCATTAGAAAACATTTTTATGAGTAGGGAAGGTTATTTAAATCTAAAAGAATTGGGAAGTGCTACGGAAATGGCTTTTTTCATAACAGTAGGTAATGCTTCTTCGGCAAGATGTTGAATGTTACACCACCAACCATTTTCACAATTCATTTCATGAACATCTTCGGTATAGTAAACATCAAGTTTTAGAGAAAAGTGAGTAAAAACATGCGTAATTTGTCCTTTGAATTGCCAATTGGCAGTAAAGGGTGCGTTTTGTAGCCCATTTTCGTTGTTTATGCCAATATTGTTAGGAATTTGGGTCATTCCACCAAGGAGCTTTTGCGTCTGTCGTTTTTCCAAATAAATTTGTTTCTTTTTATTAAGGACCACAAAAGCAATACCTGTTTTTGAAGGGCGTTCTTTTTTAGGGGCTTTAACTGGAAAAGACTCCGGTTGTTGCATCTTTTCTGCTTTGCATAAACATTGAAGAGGGCAGGTATAACAAGATGGTTTGCGTGGAGTACAAATTGTTGCTCCCAAATCCATCATTGCTTGAGCAAAGTCACCAGGACGATTTAAAGCAGTAATTTTTTGTGTTTTTTCTTTAATTTCAACTTTTGCTTTTTGCAGTATTGAAGTGATAGCAAAAAGTCGCGCTACCACACGTTCGACATTACCATCAACCACTGCTACAGGGTGGTTAAAAGCAATCGCAGCAATGGCTGCGGCAGTATAATCTCCAATACCGGCTAGAGTTCGCAATTCTTTTACAGATTGTGGAAATTGTCCCGCGTAGTTTTCAACAAGCTGTCGCGCACATTTTTTAAGATTACGTGCGCGTGAATAATAACCAAGTCCAGCCCATGCTTTCATGATATCATCTTGGGAGGCTTTTGCTAAAGAGGAAAGATCAGGCCATAGTTTTAGAAACTTTTTAAAATAAGGCTTAACTGTTTCAACGGTTGTTTGTTGAAGCATGATTTCAGAAAGCCAAACTTGATAAGGATCAGGACGGATACCTTGTTTTTGCTTTTCGGGGGTAATCCGCCATGGAAGATGTCTGTGATTTTGATCGTACCAAGCAAGGAGGTGCGAAGAAATTTCATACATGATTGCTTTCAAGCATAGGGAGATATAAAATGCAAAAGAAAAAATTATTTATTTTATAATTCATGTTTTTTGCTCTTTTATTGTCAAGGCTCTGATGAGAAAAGGCTTTTTATTTTGTTGATATTTCATAAATTGAGGAGGCAACAATTTTTAGATGAAACAAATGATTTTAATTTAGTAAGCGGTTGAACAATGATCTAAAAATGAGAAAACAACTTAAAAAACGTATCTTTTATTCTCTTTCTGAGGCGGTATACAAAATACTTGATCCAGTTTTACGCAAACGGACAGGGCTTAATGTAGCGCTTATAGAACATTGGCCACAGATTGCGGGCTATGATATCAGTGAACATACAATGCCGCTTAAAATTATTTGGAAACGTCGTGCAGATCAAGATGAAGTTTTTCAGCCAGCAACACTTGTTGTCGCATGTGAAGGATTTGCTGCGTTAAAATTGATGCATGAAACAGAGGAATTACTTCATAGAATTAACGGATTTTTTGGCTATATTGCTATTGATCGCATCAAGATTGAGCAAAGGAGTATGTCGGTTTTTATGAATCACTTGCCTCTAAAACCGCCTTTGAGTGAACAAGACAAAAAATGCGTGGAAAAAATGCTTGAAGGAGTTGAAGATAAAAGTTTGCACCAAGCACTTTATCAACTTGGCTGTTGCATTTTTTTGGAAAAAAATAATAAATAGAAAGATATTTTATATATTTTTCTTTAATATATGAGAAAGCATTGGATTCCTATTCGTTAATAACAACAGAAAAGTATTATTTATGGTAAAATATCGTTCTTTTTTATCTTTCGGGATAATTTTTCTCTTCATAACGATTGTACAAAACAGTGTAACAGTTGCTTTAGCGCGTGATCCCAAATCAGTGGCAACTGTTGATATGGCAGAGCTTCTCCAGTCGGGTAAAGTAAAGGATCGCTTTGAGGGAGAGGCGGATGCACCAGTCGTCATTGTTGAGTATGCTTCGTTGACATGTACCCATTGTGCGCATTTTTATAATGATATACTTCCCCAAATTCGTAAAAAATATATCAAAACAGGAAAAGTAAAACTTATTTTCCGAGAATATGCTTTTGATCCTCGGGCAACAGCAGGTTTTATGTTGGCACGGTGTGCACCGGAAGATCGCTATTTTCCTTTGATAGAAGTTTTATTTCAAAAACAAAATGAATGGGCTTTCGGAAAAAATGCTCTAACACCATTGAAGAAAATTGGCTTAATGGCTGGTTTTACAGATGAAAGTTTTACTGCGTGTTTGAAAAATCAGTCCATTTTAGATGAAGTAAATGCATCTTTTGAACGCGGTAAAGAGCTTGGTGTCACAGCAACACCTACTTTCTTTATTAATGGTAGTAAATATGAAGGTGCCATGAAAGTAGAAGAATTTTTTTCGGTGATTGATAGTTTTCTAAAAAACTGAATCTTAATCTTCCAGAAGATGGATAGTGATACTTTTGGTCATTATCTCTTTTGGAAGGATTAATATTATGCATTTATGAAGCGATATCGTTGAGCCAATTTTGAATCAAATCATTGCTTTTAAGTGAGCCTGGGTTGAATGATGTTTTGAAGCTGATATGGGAGGATTTGTACAGTGAAAAAATGGGTTTATAGTTTTGGAGATGGAAAGGCAGAAGGAAGTGCAAGTGAGCGTAACCTTCTCGGAGGTAAAGGGGCTAATTTGGCAGAAATGAGTAATCTTGGTTTGCCCGTACCACCCGGATTTACGCTGACAACAGAAGTTTGTAATTTTTATTATGCCCATGACAAATCATATCCAGAAGAGCTACAGGAATCTGTTAAGCAAGCACTAAGATACGTTGCTGAACAAACAGGACGTGAATTTGGGAATGAACAAAGACCACTTTTGCTGTCTGTTCGTTCAGGGGCTAGGGCTTCTATGCCAGGGATGATGGATACAGTGCTGAACCTTGGCATGAATGATAAAACTGTAAAAGCAATTGCTTTACAAGCCAATAATGAACGTTTTGCTTATGATAGTTATCGGCGTTTTATCCAAATGTATTCTAACGTTGTTTTGGGGCTAGACCATTCGTATTTTGAAGAGATTCTTGATGAAGTAAAAGCATGCAATGGTTACACTATTGATACAGAAATGACAGCAGATGATTGGAAGAATGTTATTATTTCTTATAAAGCCTATGTTGAAGAAAAATTAGGAACCCCTTTTCCACAAGATCCTGAACAACAGTTATGGGGGGCGATTGGAGCCGTTTTTTCAAGTTGGATGACAGCACGTGCAGTTACTTATCGCCGTTTACATAGCATTCCTGAAAGTTGGGGAACGGCAGTTAATGTGCAAGCTATGGTTTTTGGTAACATGGGAGAAGATTCGGCAACGGGCGTTGCTTTTACACGCAATCCATCGACAGGGAAAAAAGAACTTTATGGTGAGTTTTTAGTTAATGCGCAAGGGGAAGATGTTGTGGCGGGCATTCGAACGCCTCAAAATATTACAGAAAATGCGCGTATTGTTGCTGGTTCAAATAGACCGTCGTTAGAAAAAATTATGCCTGAGGCTTTTTTGAAATTATGTCAGATTGCGCAGAATCTTGAGCAGCATTATCGGGATATGCAAGATCTCGAATTTACCATTGAAAAAGGTAAATTATGGATGCTTCAGACTCGTTCAGGAAAACGCACGGCTCGTGCGGCTCTCAAGATGGCAATTGAAATGGTTGAGGAGGGGTTAATAAACCGTGAAGAGGCTGTGATGCGTATTGATGCAAAGTCGCTTGACCAACTTTTGCATCCAACACTTGATCCCAAAGCAGAACGTTTTGTTATAGGACGTGGTTTACCTGCTTCTCCTGGAGCCGCAACTGGTGAAATTGTTTTTACTTCAGAAGAGGCAGAAACTGTGTCGGCGGAAGGTCGCAAAGTTATTTTGGTCCGGGTAGAAACAAGCCCAGAAGATATTCATGGTATGCATGCTGCAGAAGGAATTTTAACAACGCGTGGCGGTATGACAAGTCACGCTGCTGTTGTTGCGCGGGGGATGGGAAAACCATGTATTTCTGGTGCTGGCAGTGTGCGGATTGATTATAACACAAATACATTGTTTGCCTCAGGAGAAAGCCTAAAAAAAGGTGATGTTATCACAATTGATGGTGGAAGTGGAGAAATTTTCAAAGGGAAAGTTGCAATGTTGCAGCCTCAGCTTTGCGGAGACTTTGCAAAATTAATGGAATGGGCTGATGGGATGCGACGTATAAGAGTTCGCGCTAATGCTGATACACCATCTGATGCCCGTATGGGGCGATCTTTTGGGGCTGAAGGTATAGGTCTTTGCCGTACGGAGCATATGTTTTTTTCTGATGAACGTATCGTTGCTATGCGTGAAATGATTTTAAGTCATGATGAAAGTGGTCGTCGTAAAGCACTAGATAAGCTGTTGCCAATGCAGCGTTCAGATTTTAGTGAATTATTTGAAATTATGTGTGGTTTACCTGTTACTATCCGCTTGCTAGATCCACCATTACATGAATTTTTGCCTAAAACAAAAGCAGAAATTCTTGATGTTGCAACAGCTATGGGTGTTTCTGCTGAAGTGCTTGCTGAACGCACTCAGCAGTTGCACGAATTTAATCCTATGCTTGGATTACGAGGATGCCGTTTAGCTATTACTTATCCTGAAATTGCAGAAATGCAAGCGCGGGCGATTTTTGAAGCAGCAGCAGAAGCTGCCCAAAAATCTGGATCTCCTGTTATGCTTGAAATTATGGTGCCACTGGTTGCACTAAAATCTGAACTCGATTTTGTGAAAGCGCGTATTGATCAGGTTGCTGAGGAAGTGATGAAAGAAAAGGGAAGCACTATTCAATATATGGTTGGGACGATGATTGAACTTCCAAGAGCGGCGCTTCGAGCAGATGAAATTGCTGAAACTGCTGAATTTTTTTCATTTGGAACAAACGATTTGACACAAACTACTTTTGGGATTTCCCGTGATGATGCAGCTCCTTTTTTGGCAACCTATTTTCAAAAAGGTCTTTTAGAGCAAGATCCTTTTGTGTCTATTGACCGTGATGGAGTAGGGGAACTTATTACCATTGCTGCACAGCGTGGACGCTCAAAGCGTGCAAAAATAAAATTGGGAATTTGCGGTGAACATGGAGGCGATCCTGCCTCTATTGCTTTATGCGAAGAAAATAACCTAGATTATGTTTCGTGTTCTCCTTTTCGAGTGCCAATTGCTCGTTTAGCAGCAGCTCAGGCCGCAATAGCAAAAAGGATGTAATGGGTTAATATTTTTTGTTGTATCGTTATTACTGAAATAAATTTTTATATATTCTTTTATTTTCTTTAATAAAGGGAATAAAAATGCTTCTAAAATGCACGATAAGTTGTGTTACGCGAGAAAGTGTTTTTTTAGAGGTTTATGAGAGAAAATATAAAGCACAGGATAGACAAAGATGTATTATTAATGCACTTTTTATTGGCGAACCTCTTGATAGAGAGAAACGTGTTATTGTGCAGTCAATTTACGCGTTTGCTTTTTTATAGGGGAATGAGCTCCTCACGCAAAATAGAATGCTGCAAACAAATGCATTTTTTTTGCACATAATGCTGTTTGAGATAGACATTTCTCAATGGATGCCCCATTTTACATTGATATTCGTGGAATGGGGATTATGTAAAACTCCCCGTAAGTTTATAAAAATCTTCCCAAAATTTATAAACTCCATTATGCACTCCCATCTTTACATTTATAAAGGAATATCAAAGTTACACAATCTATTGATTTATAAAGATAATTTTTTATTTCTCATATTGAATGAAAGCTGTAAATATCATAAGATCTTCTTATTTCGACTTCTTTTATAATGAATCAATCAAAACCATGTTTTTTGTATGTTACAGGCGGGATGAGCGTCTGTAGGTAAAAAAATAAAGCAAGGATATGCCTCTTATGAAACGTCTCAAGTGTCAAGAGCTGTCACAAATTGAAGGTAGGTACAGTGTGTAATGGTGCCGGCTTGCTTCTTGACAAAAAGCGTAAAGATGATGCGCGGCGCGCGTGCAGTGGGACTACTATTATTATTCACGGGCGTTGTTGCGAAGTGGTCTTGGGTGCTTTAGAGATGTTTTTTAAGAAAGCCCGTGAATGGCAATCCAAGTATATTCCGTTTGGGACATTTTGTTTTAGGTGAGGGCGAGTGAGACCAAAAAGACATGTGATAAATAAGAGCATGAGGCAATAGGTAATCTCCGTTATTTTAAAGATATTGCTTTAGATGTCTTTGAAAGGCGTAAAGCTAAATTAAAAGGAAATGACAAAGATGAAAACTGGTTTTTACCTTAAATTTTCATATTTTTCCCAAATTAGGCTGTTTTCCTATTTTAAGAGATTATACAAACAGAGATGCGCAATATTCTTGCCTCCATTTGGCATATAAAAGCTATAACAGCTGAGAGAAGTACTAAACTGTCTTAACATTTTTTTCAAACATACTGCTGCGGTAAGTTTGGATGTTGATTTATAGGCAATACTAAACGCACACGCTCTCTTAAGAAGACAATGTCATAAAACACATAACTTTCCAGCAATAGATTGGAGAGAAGTGCCGGTTTTTTACCAGACACTTTGCAAAACAACAACCATAACACAATTAGCTTTACGTCTACTTATCCTTACAGGTGTTTGCACAAATTCTTTGCATCATATTTATAAAGATCAAATTGACGATAATATATGGACAATTCGTGGTTCGATAATATGAAAGGTTTACGTGATACTACAAAAATTTCGTGTCCTTTTATCATCAGAGGCAATAAAAATGCTAGAACAAGCGCGTTTGCTATTTTGCAATATTCTTTTTTCTGCAATCGGTTGTGGTTTTTTTGAAGCAAATTATACGGCTCAATATGTAATGTGTAAGAAAACCATTCTGATTGATTGAAAATAAGAGGGCTTGAGATGAAGGAATGTTTGAGGGGAGCATTAAACAAACGAAAGATGAATTATCATTATAAATTAAGAGATTATTATGATTAGCTTCAATTTAATAAACCAATTTCACGCATTTTCATTAAAATTGTGTGATTAATTTTACCTGTTACAGGAAGATCAAATATTTTTTGAAACTGTTTTAAGGCTTCTATCGTCTTTTGATCTTCTATTCCTGTGACAATAACCTCCTCATTCCCAAAAATATGTAAAGCTTTTTGCACTTGTATAATATCTTCAACAGAAGGCTCTAAAATAGCTTCTTTTAAGTGTGTCATATTTTTTGTATTGTTTGTTTCTATTTCGCTTTGCTTAATTAATAGCGCGATTTCATCTGCTGCGGGATTAGATAGAACATTCTTTTGCATTCTCTGAGCAGTTTGCTGTTTCCATAAAGTGATGGCTCGGCGTGTTTTAGGTCCTTCCAGTCCATCTAATGGTCCATCATAAAGTCCTAATTTTGCTAGTTCTTTTTGCTTTTCCAGCATGCTTGCTGATTGAGAGGGTAAAGGTGAATTTGTGTGCTTATGACTTTGAGAATGTACAGAAGTTACACGGGAGAGTTCTTGTGATTTTTCTTCTTTTTCCGATAAAGTAGAGCTCTTACCTATACTTTGAACAGAGGAAAATTTCATTTGAGTTAAAATATTTTGATGCGTTGTCATTTGCGAAAATAAAGCATTAAATGAAACAAATAAAAAACTAATGCTAAAAAGAAGAGATCCAACAAAAAATAAAGTATTTTTTCGTGTATAGAAATACAGAGTTTTTGCACTCCAAAAAATAAAATGAAAAGTTATAAGAAGAAGTGTTATAACAATACTACTATAGTATTTACGGTATTTTACAGTTTTTTTTCGGTAGGTTTTTCGTTTTGTTGCCATTACTTTTATTTTCAGTTGCGTTTATTTTTTACAAAGAAACAAATATAAATTAGGAAACGAATATGAATCAGTTCTTACTTCCAGCCAGAGAGAAGTGCATTGACATTATTGATTTTTCCTTTCAAACTCCTAAAATGAGCGGCTTCATTATATCAATTTATAAGTTGATAAATCAACAAGAGTTCTTATCAACGTTTATTCATTTTATTTTATACAAATCTTTAATGTGTATAAAGAGAGCACCAAATGATTAGCATTCAAGATCATTTTGGTGTTTGCAAACTGCATTATCACATATAATTATCTAAACAATAATGCCACGTTATTCTTCATTTTGGGGCATATGTTTGCCTATTATTTAAAATAAAATTGAAAATATTTGCCTATAACGCTAAAAAGATGACAATCATTATCTATTCTTTATAATTTACATATAGATGGTTACTTATCCATAAACGGTTTGGTAATAATAATTATCTCTTAATATTATTATATTTTGGTATAAATTCCTTCTATTAAATAATTTTCATAAGTATTAATTAAATTGATGTTTACAATGTTATAGAAAAAACTGGCTTGAGATGTAATCATAAGAGATGTAGTTATTTTTTGATGTTTTTATTGACAGGTTGACTATTTTCATAACATTCCAGTAAAAATTTTATAGATAATATAAATATTTTATCGACACTAGAGTCAGAATAACAGAGTTTACTCTTTTTAGCTTTTTCAACTAAGCTAAGATGGTGGACTATTATTTAAAATAATTATGTACACAACACGATTATCTCTCTCATTTTTTATCATAGTATGTTCATTAACATGACCAGCTTGTAAGTGTATAATTTTGATGTTAATTTTTTACTGAATAGACAATGTATCCCATTTTATACAGCGGAATTGTGCCATATTTATAAAAAAGCCAATGATATAGATCCAATACATGAATACTCAATTTTATAAAAAGCACATTTTATAAATTGTTTATAAAGCAACAGTATATAAAATGCTTCTTTTATTGTATTTACCACTGCGGTACATTGATTGTCCATGATACGTTTTTTAATCAAATTATCATTTTTTTTATTTTTTATTTTTGTCATTATTTCATTTTTTGTAGCAGATCCAAGCAGTAACCATTCTTCTAGCCCCCAAAATAATGAGACAACAACGAGCGATGTGATTATTGCTTTTAAGGAAGCCTTAAATGACTTAGGCGCATTTTGTGACCGTAATATAAAAACCTGCAAAGTAGGAAAATCCTTTTTAAGTTCACTTGGCGAGCGCGCATATTACGGTGCAAGAGCTGCTTATGAATATTTAGGGAACATATTAGGAAACAAAAATGATATCAGAGACTTCCCCTAATGTTTCTTACAAAATCGAAATACAAGAGTTCTTACAAAACCATGCAATGTTATCTTGAAATAAGGTTTTTTAACGTTCTTCGTGTTATTTATGTTAGGAAGAATAAATATTTATTTTTTATAAGTGTATTCAAGAATGATTATTCAAACGAAACAGGACTAAAATAATGGCGGAAACAATCGGTAATATTATAGAGAACTTTTCGCTTTTGGATAATTGGGAAGATCGTTATCGTTATGTCATCGAGCTTGGCTATGAATTGCCACCTTTTCCAGAAAGCGCTCGAAACGATGCTCACAAAGTTCCTGGTTGTGTTAGCCAAGTGTGGCTTTTATCTTCACGTAATAACTCAAAAGATCCAATATTGACGTTTCAAGGTGATTCCGATGCTCATATTGTGCGTGGACTCATTTACATACTTCTTGCTTTTTATTCAGGCAAAAAAGCTTCTGAAATTCGCAATTCTGATGCTCAAGAGCTCTTTGAAAAACTTGGTTTAAATGAAAATCTTACACCACAACGATCAAATGGTTTGAAATCAATGATTAAACGGATTCGTAACGAAAGCTATATGTAATCCCCTTGGTAGAAATTGCTATATATACAAAAGCTTCACACAAAACATGTATACTAAAATCAACTTTATGCACGAAACCATTTTTTCGCAAAATAAGATTATTTAGTTTTTTTCCGTTTGCTTTTGCGTCCAAGCCCCATTTCTTTGGCCAAAGCCGATCGTGTTTTTGCATAATTAGGCGCCACCATAGGATAAGAACTATCTAACTGCCATTTTTCACGATATTCCTCTGGCAACATTCCATAATGTGTCATGAGATGACGCTTTAGAGATTTAAACTTCTTTCCATCTTCAAGGCAAATGAGATAATCAGGAAATACTGAACGCTTCGGATTAACGGCAGGCCTTTGTTTTTCAACTTCGACTTCTGTTAACTCTAGATTCCCTGCTTTACGAAAAGCAGCATGGACATCAGCAATTAAACTTGGCACTTCAGTCGGTCGAATAGAATTATTACTCACGTAGGCAGCAACAATATCAGCAACCAATGTAATAACTAAATTGCTTTCAGTCTCTAAGACTGCACGATGTTCCATTCTTGTTTCCTTTAATTTAAAATTGAGTAATTCAAAATCGAGATATAGTGCATATACTCATGATATAAAGATCTCATGCACATGAGTTTCATATTGTACAAAAATCTTTTTTGTCAATTCAATTATTCTATAAAATTGCCAAAACACAAAAAAATCAAATAAATACCTATTTTTTGTCATAATATACAATAAGAAAAACGAAATTATTACATGCTAAAATATATTTTTACCCTATAACATATCATACATAATATATAATACATCACAAATATAAAAAAATATATGATAAAATTTATTTATTTTTTTTGAGAACGTAAAAATAAAATTACTAATTATAAAAATATAATATATAAATTATTATATTTTATTTTGAATACTTATATTTTAGTAAGTTTATGTTTAATAAGTTTTAAATTTGTTTTTATTGTTTATATTTATAAAATTTAATAATAAAAAACATGATATATTATAATTATGACATAATGGTATTATTTAATAATATAAAACTATTCATTAAAAGGAGAGAGGACATTTTTATTTTTTATACAGTAATAATAATATTTTAGATATATTTATTCCTTTCTGTAAAATTATGCGATTATACTGTTTCAAAAAAAATCAATTCTTTTTCTAATAGTTTAATTGTTTTACCAGTCACTTTCATTATAAAAGTGGTGTTATATCCCTAGAAAACAATAGCTGTGATATGTAATGAACAGAAAAGTATTAGTTTTAAAAATTATCATGGTGCTATTTTTGCAAGTGAATAGAACTTATAGGTTTTTACACTTGCATCAATCATTGTGATTCTAACATATAAACGAAGCTATTAACATATTTTAATATAGGATTGTGTATGACTCGCACTTTTGCAATTCCTCCCAAAGCATCTAGAATCACTCATAAGGAAATATATCATGGTATTTTTCGTGATGATCCCTATCATTGGCTACGTGCGTCTAACTGGCAAGATGTTTTGAAAGATCCTAACTGTCTTGATCCCAATATTCGACATTATCTTGAAAAAGAAAATGCTTATCAATCAGCTCAAATGGCTGATACAAAACCATTACGAGATTTGCTTTTTACCGAAATGAAAAACAGGATCCAAGAGAATGATAGTTCTGTTCCTATAAAACATGGTCCTTTTGCTTACGGATTCTCTTATGTTACCGGAGGTCAACAACCACATTATTTTCGGACACCAAGGAATGGCGGAGAAAAAAACGTGTACCTTAATGGTGATGTCTTGGCAGAAGGCAAAGAATATTTTAAATTTGGTTCAGTTCAAGAATCTCCTGACCATACACATGTGGTATGGACCTATGATGACAAAGGATCAGAGTTCTATACAGCTAAAATTCGTAATTTTGAGACATTGTCTGACTGTATGGACACAATTACTGATACATCTGGTCAAATTGTATGGGATGCTAGATCTGAAGGTTTTTTCTATACTAAGATGGATAAAAACCACCGACCTTCAGAGCTCTATTATCACCAATTAAACACAGATCAATCACAAGATAAGCTTATTTTTCGTGAAGACAATCCAGGTTTTTTCTTAGATGTAAGCGGTTCTAAGCTTAATGATGTTATTTATATTAATATTCATGATCATGAAACATCCGAGATCTGGTTAATTCCTGCTGAGGCGCCTTTTACTATTCCCCAATGTGTACGGAAACGACAAAAAGGTATTGAATATTCACTTACAGAAGGTGGTGATGTCTTTTATATTCTGACCAATTTAGATAATGCAAAAGATTTCAAAATTATGGTAGCGCCATATACATCTCCACAATCAGAAAATTGGTCTGAGTTTGTTCCACATCAGCTTGGGTGCCTAATATTATCCCATGATACTTATCAAGATTTTCTTGTCTGGATCGAACGTTTTGAGGGGCTTCCACGTATAAAAGTAATGGAACGTACCACTAAACAAGTTAATTCCATCGCTTTTACTGAAGAGGCTTATTCTTTAGGTCTGCAAGGAGTTGCAGAATATAACAGTCCAACTATTCGTTTTTCCTATTCGTCTATGACAACACCTGATCAAGTGTTTGATTATGAGATGAAAAATTGTAAACGAATGCTTTTAAAAACGCAAATAATTCCCTCTGGGCATAATAAAGATGCATATGTAACACGACGGATTACAGCAATAGCAGACGATGGTGAGAAGATTCCTATTTCACTTTTTTACCACAAAAACACTCCCCTTGATGGTGGTGCACCTTGTCTGCTTTACGGTTATGGTGCTTATGGGATTTCTATTCCTGCCAGTTTCAATAGTAATGTACTTTCTCTAGTAAACAGAGGTTTTATTTACGCTATTGCTCATATTCGCGGAGGAAAAGAAAAGGGAGTAGGGTGGTATGAGAAAGGAAAACATCTCTTTAAGCACAATACATTTACAGATTTTATTGCTTGTGGGCGTTACCTTGTAAACAATAAATTCACTTCTCACGATCGGCTGATTGCTCATGGTGGTTCAGCAGGGGGGATGTTGATGGGAGCCATTGCCAATATAGCTCCCCGGGATTTTGCTGGGATCGTAGCGAATGTGCCTTTTGTTGATGTTTTAGCGACAATGTTAGATGCTTCATTGCCACTCACACCTCCAGAATGGGCCGAATGGGGGAACCCTCTTGAATCGGAAGAAGATTATAAGCTTATTGCTTCCTATTCCCCTTACGATAATGTCAAAGCTCAAAACTATCCCCCTATACTTGTGATGGCAGGATTAACAGATCCTCGTGTAACTTACTGGGAGCCTGCAAAATGGGTGGCAAAATTACGAGACCTAAAAACAGACGATAATGCAATTTTATTACGTATTAATATGGATTCAGGGCACGCTGGTGCAGCTGGACGGTTTTCAAAGCTAGAAGAAGTTGCCTATATCTATGCATATATTCTAAAGATAGCAGGAAAAGACTTTTGCTAATCCATAATATCTCTGTATGAAAGTCTCCGATAATTTATTGGATTATAGAGACTTTCATACACTAAAAAATTATTGAGACAGTTTAAAATTCACATTCTTCATAAAGTTCCAAAACATAGTCCCAATTAATTAAATGGTCTACAAAGGATTCGAGGTACTTCGGTCGAGCATTGCGGTAATCAATGTAATAGGAATGTTCCCATACATCGACACCCAAAATAGGGCGAGCATTGTGCACTAAGGGATTTTCACCATTAGGAGTTTTCATAATTTCAAGCTTGCCATCTTTAACAGCAACCCACGCCCATCCAGAACCAAATTGGGCACTAGCAGCAGCAATAAAATCAGCGCGGAATTTGTCGTAACCACCTAGATTAGCGTCAATAGCTTTTGCTAACTTTTCAGGAAGTTTTTGGCCACCACCATTTTTTTTCATCCAAAGCCAAAAGTGGTTATGATTGTAATACTGCGCTGCATTATTAAACAAACCAATATTTTTTCCAAAACTTTTTTTAACAATATCTTCAAGGCTTTCATTTTCTAAGCCTAACTCTTTCACAAAATTATTGGTGTTGGTAAGATAAGCAAGGTGATGCTTATCATGATGATATTCAAGCGTTTCGCGTGACATATAAGGCGAAAGGGCATCGTAATCATAAGGCAACGGGGGCAATTCAAAAGCCATTTAAAAATCTCCTCGATTCTAATTGTTAAGCTTATTTCATAAGCCTAATTTGCCATTTACCGAATTTAAAAGCAAATGTTGAATACCTAGTTTGTATGAAATTAGTTTTAATGTCTCTCTTTTTGTAAAAGAAGCTTTTAGGAAATGTATATTCATCAATCAAAAAGGGTATTGGTCTACATAAAGATTGCTTCTGAAGATTTTTTACATCTATGAGCGGGTAATAAATATCATTATCTTTTGAATAAAAAGTAAATGGAAATAGCGATTATTCCTTGTTTTGGTATCTCTATTTTTTCAAATGCCATATAAAATGTTTTTAATTTTTGCAAAACTCTTTTAGAGTACTAGTGTATCATAATGTTTTCAAAAGAATATTAAGTGTTATTTTTCAATGTGCTTGATTTCATTTTATGGTGCTACCCATGAATAATATAATGTAAAAATTAGTGGACATTACCATCTTTATGCTTAATGCAAGAGCACAGCAGCACTATCATACACTTACCGGTTGCCAATGTGGTGACAGCTTTTTTCTTAAATTGAGCAAGATGGGATTTTAATATATCAAGAAAAGTAAATCATATGCAAATTTATTAGATACATGAGTAAACTGCAAGATTTTCATTTTCTGTTCCTAGAAAATCAATACAAAGAGTAAAATAATTGATGGATAAATGGTTCCTACTTATATTAAAATCACAACTGTATATCAGTTTCTGCTACGAATTTGTATCGATGGCAATGCCATACAAGACTCAGAAATTTTATGATAAAAAAGTAAGGTCTTTGATTTTCAAATATTGCGTTCAATCACAGGAATCGCTATAAGGTGCAAGAGTTGCTATAAAGCGTGTTTTTTTGGGGTATAGCCAAGCGGTAAGGCACCGGTTTTTGGTACCGGCATTCCCTGGTTCGAATCCAGGTACCCCAGCCAATTCTAGTGAAATTAGTTAATCAAATTTCAGCTTGAGAGTGGATCAATCTCCTTAACCATCTGTTGCTATTCATAGCAAGTTTTGTAAGCTGAAAAATACCCATTTGTAGCGGGTTAGCTCTAAATATGGTAAGGTTTTCTTTTACTATAGCTATCGCTTAAAGAGCTCTTTTAAAAGATTCTTTTCTACAAGACGAGGGGGAAATGATTTATGCGCACTTGCTTTAGAAAAACTATTTAGCTGGATTTTTTGCTCTATAGCAACACCAGCGGGTGATTTTCCGTATTCCACCATCTTCATTACGCCGAACAGCGTAGCAATAATGCTGATTAGGAAACACATGCCGCTGCATGTCATGTACCATACCAGCAGCATGTCCATAGGGTGCCACACAATCAATAAACCACATATATTCTCCGCCTTGCCAATCCGCATCGGACAAAAGCTCTCCCTTTTCAAGCATAGATTGATGATTTTTCTCATCTAAAAAAGCCCAAGTGATAAAGGCGCAAAATTCTCCACGTTCATTTTTATAGAGTTTATATTGCCCAGTCTGTAAAGCTGGTCCTAAATTTCGATCTATATCCCAGATTCGCCAGCGGCGGTATAAGGGAGATGTAAGCATTAAAACAACCATAGCTCCTAACGCTGTAAGAGGATCTATGAGTGAAGGTGATGAATTTTCATTTACAGACATTATCTTTCCTTTAAAGATTGTTCTAAAATTTTGGTGATAGGTTCAAAGAAATAAGAAATGAGACGCCGTTTTGAGGTAATGACATCCGTTGTCACAGTCATGCCAGGGATAAATTTAAGTTGTTTGTTATTCAAAGTGATATGATCTTGGTCAATTTTGATTAAAACAGCGTAGACACCATTATTAATTTCTTTATCATAGCGCGCTGTAGCGCCTACATTAACGACTGTACCGTGGATAACACCGAAACGTTCAGGTGGAAAGGCAGAAAACTTGATGTAAGCACGTTGGCCCTTTTCTAAAAAACCAATATCTCGATTATCAAAAAATGCTTCAACAATGAGACCACCTGCACCAGGGACAATGCGCATGAGCGTTTTACCAGCCTCTACAAAGCCGCCCAAAGTATGGATACTTAAATCATCGATACGTCCATCAACAGGTGCATAAAGTGATAAGTGGTCAAGATGGTATTGAGTGCTATCAAGCTTTGCTTTTAATCCTTGAAGATTCAGTTCTGTTTCACGCGAAAGTTGCCGATAGCGGGCGATTTCATCGGAAATGAGACTTTGCCGTTGTTGGCGGAGGGTGTTTATTTCGGCGGCATTTTCTTCCAAACGTCTTTGATTGGTTAAAATTTCATGCTCGACATTTTTAAAGTCATGTAAACGCTCTAAATAAACCGCTTGGCTAATGACTTTTGTTTCCATTAGGCTTTTTGCAGCCTTTAATTTCCCTTGGCTTAATTGACGATCATCTTCCAACCTATCTAATTGCGCATGTTGTGTTGAACCGCTGCGCTCGACGCGGTCCGCTTGTGCTTTTAGCGCTCTTAATTTATCTTGGAGAGATTGAAGGGCAGCGCTAATGAGTTTTTCCCCTTCTATTCTTGCAGTCTGATTGCCAGAAGGAGGAACTGGCAGATAGGCAAGCCCTTTGGTCACAAAATCTTCATCCAAAGGATCACTTTCATGCAAAGCTGTTAAAATAGCTGTTGCAATTTGTGCTTGAAGGGTTTGTTGCGCGATATCTGCTTGAACACGTGCGCACTCATTGAGGGCTTCACGAGGATCTAATTGAATAAGGAGATCACCTTGATGAACAAATTGCCCTTCTTTTACAAGAATTTTCTCAATGCGTCCTGTATTTTGCGCTTGGACCAGCTGAACGTAAGCGGTGGGAATAACACTTCCTTGCCCCCGTGCAACAATCTCTGTTTTTGCGATAAAGCTGCCGATCACAATAAAGAGAAATAAGGTGACTAAAACAGCAACCACCATATGAAGCGTTGGTGACAAAGGGCGCAAATAGGGAGCTTTATCTGCCATTTTTTGCCTCCAAATCAGTAAAGTTTAAGACGGTTGCATGCTGAGGGAAGAGGTCACTTTTGTGGGTAATAACAAGAACAATACGATCTTGCGAAAGTTTATATAAATGCTCAACAATT
Source organism: Bartonella sp. AP7XZML (assembly GCF_042195745.1). Taxonomy (NCBI): domain Bacteria; kingdom Pseudomonadati; phylum Pseudomonadota; class Alphaproteobacteria; order Hyphomicrobiales; family Bartonellaceae; genus Bartonella; species Bartonella sp. AP7XZML. Next base: position 154,297 of record NZ_JBHIOT010000095.1, on the reverse strand, counting down.
TGTGCACTGACAGCGTCATCCAATGCGGAAGTAGGTTCATCCAAAATAAGCAGGCTTGGGTTTATCAGAAAGAAACAAGCCAAAGCCAAGCGTTGGCGCTGACCACCTGATAAAAAACCACCTTGCTCTCCTACTTGAGTATTGAGTCCTAGAGTCAACTGAGCAATCAAATCATGGCAAGCACTAACATATAGTGCAGCATCGATTTCATCTTTAGTGGCATCTGGTTTAGCAAGAAGCATATTCTCAAGAATAGTTCCGGAAAAAAGGCAAGGATTTTGAGGAAAATACGCGATTGTTTTACGCACGCTACGGACATCAAAATTCTGTAAAGGTTGGGCGTTAATCAATATCTTTCCGCTTGTTGGGGGGGAGAGTCCACAAAGGAGCTTCGCCAAGGTTGTTTTTCCGCACCCTGAAGGACCAAGTAACATAATTGGTTGCCCAGGTTGTAAACAGACATTAAGATGATTGATAATGGACTTATCTCCATAAGAAAAACAGAGATCGTTGGCTTCAAGATGAGGAGGAGCGCTGAGTTGAAGAGGCGGCTTTTCTTCTTCCCATTCTGAAGGGGAGTTAAGAATATCGCCCAAACGAAGACGAGAGATTTTCAAATGCTGCCATTCTTCCCATAGGGATGCAAGGCTTAAGATAGGACCAGAAACATTTCCAGCGAGGAGATGAAAGGCAATAAGTTGTCCTAGTGTAATCTGGTTTTGAAGAACTGCCTGAGCACCAAAAAAGATAATAAAAATAGTGAAAAGATCACCAAAAATATGGCTCATGGCTCCATTGAGAAGATGCAATTTACTGGTCGTAAGGCTTTGATCTAAACTACGGGCTAAAGTTTCTTGCATGCGTATTGTATGGGCTGGCTCCTTTACATGCGCTTTTATGGCTTCAAGATTGGTAAAACTTTCAATAAGGCGCGATTGATGGGCGGCTTGCAGAGTAAAAGCACGGCGTAATTGGCGGCGCAAGAAGGGACCGACCAACGCTAAAGAGCCCATTTGCAAGGGTAAAACAATAAGGACAATAAAGGTAAGTTTTGGACTAATGGAAAAGAGTGCAGCAATATAAATAATGGCAAAGAGAACATTTAGCACAGTTGTGGCGATGGTTCCTGTTAGAAACCCGCGAATTGTATCAACCTCTCCGATTCGCGTGAACAGTTCCCCCACTTGCCAAGTGCGTAAAATAGGCAAGGAAAGGCTTAACACATGGGTGTAAATGCGCCGTCCAAATTCTAGTGTAAGCCGATTGGCTAAATAAGCTCCTAAGTAGCCTGATAGAGTGCTAAGAGCCGTGCTAAACAGCATGATAGCAACCATCAAGACAACGATAGCATAGAGACTTTCAATACGCTGAAAAGGGAGAATACGGTCGATAATCGCTTGAAAAATAAAAGGATTCACCAAGCCGAGCAAACGTAAAACAACAGCAACGCAACTAAGTTCGATGACATAATAGATATATTTCTTTGTTGTTCTTGTAAACCAAGAGAACGATACTAGTTTTTCTTGTGAATGACTCATTTGAATTTATGATTTTGTTTAAGAGAAAGAGCGATTGATGTCGCATATTTAAACAGTATTGTAAATAGTATTATATTCACACAAAAATATACATTTTGTAGATTATAATATAAATATAATGTATTTATTGTTTATACAGTATTTTTATTATTATTTTTACAAATTATATTTGACATTTTCTAAAATAAACAATAATGAAATTCCCGCTGCATCATTATAATACAGTTATTTTTAACAATAATTAAAGAGGTTTTATATGTTTCGTCCATTTGGTTCTAGTTTTTCTAATGGTTGGTCTCATGTTTCTAATACGTGGTCAAATATTTCATCAATGAATTTTTCAAGCAGTGGATCACGACCTGGGTGTACTGTTGGAGATTATCTCTCTGCAGGATTTTCAATGGGACATAGGGGACATGATATGGGAGTGGTAATTGGTGGAGTTATGGGGGGGTAACTGGAGGACCAATAGGCGCTGCGGAAGGTTTATGGTTAGGAGGAAGAGTAGGCTCTGGAGTAGGATTTGCCACAGGTATAGGAAATACAGCCTATCGATGTTATCGCTAATATAAAAATCAGCAGATATTTCTAAAATGAACAAGCTTGTAGGCATAATTATGTGTCTACAAACTTGACAGGAAGGTTTAGGTGCATAATTTTACAAAATTATATATTTAATTTGGATTTTTTTTATGAATGATCTTATTCGTATTATTGTAGAATTATTATTTTCTATAGGTGCTTTATTTATATTTTTCTATACATTGTTTTCATATTATAAATCTAAAGGTTATAGTAAAAAAGAAATTTGGAAAAAAATTTTGTTAAGAATATTTTTGTTAGTTATATTATTTTCTATAACATTTTTTATTTATATACGTTATTTCTATGAACAATGATTATTCATTATTAATTTATAATTATAGATTAATTTGGAAATTTTATTTTTATATTATTTTACTTTATTAACTTTTGTATGATATAATATATGTTAATGTTTATTGTTTTTATATATATTTAATTTGGATTTTTTATGAGTGATATTATTCGTATTATTGCAGAATTATTATCTTCTACATGTGCTTTCTTTATATTTTTCTATGCAATGTTTTTACGGTATAAATTTAAAGGTTATAGTAACAAGGAAATTGTGAAAAAAATGTTGTTAAGCACATTTTTGTTCATTATATTTGTTATATTACTTTCTATAACAGTTTTTATTTGTATACGTTATTTATATGAAAAATGATTATTTATTATCTTTATATAATAATGTTTTTGATATTTTATTTTCAATATTTGTTTTTATATTTTCATTAATTTATAGATACAGTGGTGACAGTTGGAAAAATAGTATAAAGGAAGCAATTAAGACATTTAGTGGGTTCTTTTTGTTATTTTGGGCGTTTTGTTTTATTTATGTTGCGTTTAAATATATTAGATATTAGTATTTATATTTAAATTATGTTTGATAAAAAATTATTTTCATTTAAATAAGTTTCTATTATTTGTAATAATATATATTTTTTTTATTATTATGAAATTTCTTTATAAAATTGAAATAATCATTTATTGTAAAATACAGATGAATTTATGTGTATTTTATTGTTAATTTTTTCTGTAACTATATTACATATGCATCATATTTTATGATAAATGTATTTCATCTTTCTTGATGAGGGTGTATTTTTCTATTTTCATTGGAAAAATGCGCCTGTAAGAAATGCTTAATTTCCTTATTAGATAAGTCTTCTTTCCTACTTTTATGATGAGATTTCTGAGCATAAAAAATATATGTAAAATCAATTATAGTATTTAAGTTTAGAATTTGAATTCAAATATTTTATCTATATGTCACGCGCTAAAAAGAGGCTATAAGTTGCTTTTGGGTGTTTAAAGAACTTGTCAGTAATGCTTATGGCCGTCGAGAGACGATAAATGTTTTGTGCGTTTCTGCACGTCTCAAAATTTATTTTTGAAATAAGCTAATTTAGTAAATGTAACTTACTATACTTCTAATCTCTACTCATTATCTTCAGAAAGAGGAAGTGAGGCGATTTCTGTATCAAGTGCATCCATAAAATCGATAATAAAAGCAGCATTTGTCCCCAAATCTCTTGGCAAATAACGAGAAGCAGAACGCATATCAACAAAAGTTGTATCCCCTTCATCAGTTAAACGAATAACAATATCTAAAATAAAGCCAAGGTAAAAAGTTTTTGCTCTCGTTTCGATATAAATTTCATTTTCTTCGCCTTTGAATTCTCGTTGCGCTACAACAGGCCAATCATACGCAGCTAAAACATTAAGAACGGATTCGCGAATACGGTTAGGTGAGCCATCATAACGGCGCCCCGATATTTCTGGCCATTGTGACATCTGTATTGCTGCTTGTTCAGTCAAAACACTTTTGAGCGGTAAAGCATCACTGGGACGTATTGTGCGAAAAAAAGCCGGCGGGTTTTGTGTATCGGTAGAAATATCGTAAAGAGCTGGTAAGGTAAACCAAAGTCCCAAAAAGAGCATCAATGGTGTTGCAGTTATTAACGAATAAACGATCCCTTTTAAAGCTTTCATTCCCCCTAGGGCTCCATAGACCCACAAACTATGAAGTGCTTTAATAGCCAGAAAAAGAGAAATAATTACACAGCCAGTAGAGATACCTATCAAAATTATGAAATCGGTTACGTTAAGTACGGAAAAACGTTGTAAAATGACTGAAAATAATAAAATAAAGAACGATAATCCACCAAATCGAGGGGACCATACTGCTGCTCTTGAAACGAACCGAACATATCTCTTCTTCATGAAGTTTTTCCCCTCAATTGTAAACTATAAGCTAAGTTTTTTCAGAGTGTATATCTTACAAAAAGCTTATGCTCATAAGACAAAAGTAAAGCACTTATTTGGGAGGTCAAGGATGCGTAATGTCTCATCAATTTTCTGCGATTATTTTAGCGCTTTATTGAAGGTAAACAGTATTTCTTCTATAGTTTATCATGTCATTGATGCAAATTTTTTGGGAATGTTTGTAAATAAAAAGAAATAAACTCAAATAACAAGTTTTACAATTGTTAGCAGCATATTTTTTTAGAGCTTTACTCTTGATTTTTCTCTTCTGATTGCGGGGAGTTTTTTCTGTCAGATAATGCGTATCAAATAGGATATGATGATGTGCAATAGAGATTTCATTATATCTCAATAAAAAATTGAGGGATTTATAATCAGATAAATTTGAATATTCAATTAATAGAGAAAAAAGATAACCATTTTGATAGGCTTCATGTATTTTGTATAGAAAGTAAGGTGTTGTACAAATGAGAGGTTAGTCGGTTTTTATTCATAAAATATACGGCAGGTCGCAGATGAAAGGAAAGCTTCACTTTCTTTTTTCGCAAGGGAAGAAGGGACAAAAGTACGTAAAATAACAAACCCTTCATTCAAATTTTTAGCAACCAAAACTGAATTGGTATTTTTTTTAGGTTTTGATTTTTTGAGTTCTATGATTTGTATTGGTTTTCCAATGATAAGATCGAGTGTCGCATCAGGGGCTGTTCGGTCATTAAGGCTATAGAAAATAATTCCGTTGTGTGTGTAGGCTGCTAATGACCAAAATTGTCGTGTTTTCAAAGCTTTTAAATGAACAGGTCCATTTTCAAGGTTAAATCTACAGACTTTAAGAAGAAAGAGGGGATCAGCAGATTGTTGAATAGGATTATCGGGAGTAAAAGCAACAAATTGATAAGGGGCTCCGGATTTTTTAAGTGCTGTCCATATATTATCCTGTGCCCAATAGGGGATCAGAAAGAGAACGCAAATATGAACGATAATAGCGCCAATGATTGCAAGAAGTGCGGTATAAATAAATCTAGTCACAATTTATTTGTCCTGATGGGATTTGTTCTATTGATGGCATTGTAAGCTTTTGTAATGCCGTTGCAGAGATGATTGAGGTATCGTATAAGGTAAGAATAAGCACGAATTCTTTTTGACTAACTGTTGCAAGCCAATTGCCGGCTTGCGGTGTGGGTGAAATATTGATGCGCAATGAGCCATCATGCTCATAAGTAATAGCGTTCGTGTGGAGTTCAAAAGGTATTTCTTTGGATGAAGTATGGGGTTTAAGGGATTTGTCAGCTGTATAAAGGGTAAAAAGACGGGTTTCAGGGATGGTGCCTTTGAGTAAATAATGACAGTGATGATGAAGTGGACGCCCTTGGTTATCTAGCCAAATCTGGAATTGAATACCTTCAGTTCGTCCGAGTGAAACAATGCCTTGTTTAGCGGTGCGGGCGCGGGTATAAGGATCCATATTGGCTGTTCCCATTTGTGGATAAGCACTCCATTTTCCAATTCTAAAGAGTCCAAAATGAGGAAAGGAATTGAGCACATAATCGACACTCAGTGTTCCACATAAAATGGAAAAAGCGAAGATAAAAAAGAAAATGGTGATATTAAAAAACATCAGTGAATATCTTGAATTCAAAATGTTGAATCTCCAGTTGTTTTCATTTTCAAAGAAATTACAGATGTTTTTTTCAGATCTTTGTTAATCAATCGCACAATATTCAATGTTTCAGGAGAAAGCGTAGAAGGTATTGGGGGAAAAAATTCAGAATCTGCATGGGAAGAAAGTACTGGGGGCCGATAAGGAGGAAGGAGAGAATCTTTAACACCATAGAGCTGTTTGAGCATGATATTTTGATGTGCAGCAAGCATGATGCGATGCCATATCATGGCAGGAACGCCACCCCCAAAAGCACGATTCATCGGTGAAAAGTTATCATTTCCCATCCATACGGCTCCCGTATAATTGCCTGTAAAGCCAACAAACCAAGCATCACGATAAGATTGTGATGTTCCAGTTTTCCCTGCGACGAGAGTCATGGGCAGAGCAGCACGCTTACCAGATCCTCGTGTCGTGACACCCACCATCATTTGGTTCATATAAGCTGTTGATTGTTCACTCAGAACTCGGTGTAACTTATTTCCGTTATGTTCGAAATCCCATACCACATGCCCATCAATTGTTCTGATTTGCGTGAACCCATGACGATTACCAGCTATCCCGCCATTCGCAAAGACATTAAAGCCAGTTGCTTGATCCATGGGGGTCATGTTGGAAGTACCAAGAACCATTGTTTTGTGTGATAAAATATGCGCGTTAATCCCCATATTCTTGATGAGATCTATGATGGGTTGGGTATCACGGTTAAGATATTGATAGGTGAGATACACAGGGACTGTATTAATAGAAAAAGCTAAAGCTGTTGCTAAATCAATTTTTCCCAAATAACGACCAGAATTATTTTTTGGTGTCCAACCTCCCCAATTGATAGGAGCATCTAAAACGATTGTCGAGGGAGACAGTCCGTGTTCCAGTGCGGTTGCGTAAACATAAGGTTTGAATGAAGAACCAGTTTGCCGTCCGCCTTGTGTTGCTCTGTTAAATTGGCTCTTTTTATAATCTTGTCCTCCAACAATTGCGCATACGGCACCGTTATTATCGAGTATAACGGTGGCAGCTTGGGTTACGCGATATTGTTGACCATATTGATGTAAATGATATGCGATTGATTCTTCTGCTGCTTTTTGAATATTCGGATCAAGGGTCGTTTGAATAATTAAACTATGGCTTGGAAGTTGATTGCGCATTTTTTTGACTTCCTCGAATGCCCAATCAAGAAAATAATCTGGCTGATTATTTTCTATTTGGGGAAGTGCCTTAGCAGGGTGGCGATGCGCATTGATAATCTGGCTCTTCGTCATAAAGCCACTATTAACAAGATTAGAAAGGACGACATTGGCACGTGTTTGAGCTGCAAAGAGATGACTATGAGGAGCATATTTTGTTGGAGCTTTAAAGAGTCCTGCTAACATAGCAGATTCACTTAAAGAGACATGACGTATGTTTTTTCCAAAATAAAATTTTGCCGCTGCGGCAATACCAAAATTGTTTCCTCCCATATAGGCTCGGTCAAGGTAAAGTTGTAAAATCTGCTTTTTGCTAAAATTTGCTTCTAGCCAAAGAGCAAGATAAGCTTCTTTGATTTTACGTGTTATGGTTCTTTCGTTTGTTAAAAATAAATTTTTAGCCAATTGTTGTGTGAGAGTTGAACCACCTTGCACCACACCTTTAGCTTGCATATTTTGTGAAATTGCCCTTGTAAGTCCTTGAAAATCAATGCCCCAATGATCAAAAAAACGACGGTCTTCTGTAGCGAGAACCGCTTTAATGACAGTGTCAGGCATTTCTTCAACGGGGACAGAGATTGCCGGCAGTGCACCACGGTGCCCAATGGAATTTCCATAGCGATCTAGAAAAAGAATGGAAAAGTTTTTAGGAGAAGACCAATCTGTTTTGGTCAGTTCAAAAACAGAAATGCCAAAAATGGTAAAAAGAGTAAATCCCATCAACCCTAATGTTAGTATTTCATCGAGAACTTCAACGATAAAAAGTTTCCATCCTTGAAGATGAAAATTTTGTGAGACGATTTTTGCCTTTTTCCAGAAAAAACTGTTAGCAGAACGAATGTGATAAAGCGCTGTGTCTAATCGTGCGTCTAATTCAATGAGAGCAGGACTATGAAATGGCTTACGGTGTTGCCCTTTCTTTTTTTTAAAAAAATCAAACATTTAAAGAGAGCCTATGGCAAAGCAATACAACCAAACAAATCTACAATAATTATATGGAGTAGAAGTATTTTTTTTCTATAGTTCTAACAGAGAAAGAATTTGTTTTAGAATTATGCATTTTTTGTAAGATAGTATATTAATATTTTATTATTTTATTGAATAAATTTTATTCTAATTATTAAAAATATTTTTTTGATTTTTTAAAAATTTGGAGTAATGTTAATATGTTATTCTGTAAAATAGAGGATAAATTGTTTTCATTTGTGATTTTTTAATCGACCAAAAAAAACCATTATTTCTTTTATCCTTTATCAAGGAAGAGAAGAGATGGGTTATTGAAATATTTATGATGAAAAAAAAATTCTTGTTCGTAATAATAGCAGCTTTTTTAGGAGCAGATTCTGTTCTAGCTTCTGGGTGTGCTGAAGTAGGTAAGAAGGCTGCCGCACAAGAGAGCGGGGTTCTCGTCCGTTCAAAACCGGTTGTTCAGGATGGAAAGAACATGTGTGCAATTGTGGTTGTTGTACCAGCCCGTAATGGTGAAAAGTTACGTCGTGTTGAATTTTTTGTTCCTGCTGATTAGTTTTTGGCAGATGGTGTTGTGATGCGTATCTTAATCGTTGAAGATGATCGGAATCTTCACCATCAATTAGCAGAAGCTGTAAGACGTGCAGGATATGTTTCCGATAGTGCTTTCGATGGTGAAGAGGCTTATTTTTTAGGGAGCACAGAGTCTTACGACGCGGTGATACTTGATATAGGTTTACCGCAGATTGATGGTATTAGTGTTGTTGAAAAGTGGCGTCAAGAAGGGCTCTCCATGCCTGTTTTAATGCTAACGGCGCGAGACCGTTGGTCTGATAAGGTGCAAGGTATTGATGCTGGAGCTGACGATTATGTTGTGAAGCCATTTCATTTGGAGGAAGTGATGGCGCGCTTGCGAGCATTAATTCGTCGCACTACGGGACATGCGACAAGTGCATTATGTTGCGGAAATGTTTTGTTGGATACAAAGACGTCTCGTGTTTTTGTGGATGGTCAATTGATTAAACTAACATCTTATGAATTCAGACTGCTTTCGTATCTCATGCATCATTGTGACAGGGTCATTTCAAGAACAGAGCTTACTGAACATCTTTATGATCAGGATTTTGATAAGGATTCGAATACGGTGGAAGTCTTTGTAGGTCGGTTACGGAAAAAGCTTGGAGTGAATTTGATTGAAACTATTCGAGGAATGGGATATCGCGTGAGAACGCGAGGTGATTAATGAATGTTTTTGAAGAGAATAATTGGTATAGGAGGTTCTTTTTTGTAATTACTCGATCTCTCAGTTTACGTGTTATGATCTTATCAACATTATGGGTTGTTATTTCTCTTTTATCGATTTCTGCAGTAAGTATTTTATTTTATAAGCGTTCGACTGAACAAAGCCTAGAGCGTATCCTTTCTGCTCAACTCTACAGTCTTATTGCAACAGTGACGGTGTCATCGGAAGGTACTTTGATAGGTGGGGCTGGGATTGATGATATTCGTTATTCTGATCCAACAACAGGATGGTATTGGGAAGTTGTTGCGATATCCCATAATTTAAAAGGAAGATTGACATCTCCCTCATTGGGAACAGGCGAGATATTTACACCAAGTGATGTTGATATACCTTTTGACAATAAATTCTTTCGCTCTTATCGGATAACGGGGAACAATGGTCAAAAGCTACAAGTGATTGAGAGTGATGTTGTTCTTGATAATAAAAATCATATTGCACGTTTTCGGCTTGTTGGGAATATCGATGAAGCTCATGCCCAGGTAAAGGAATTTAAGCGAACTTTGCAAATTTTTCTTTGGAGTTTCGGTATCGGGAGTGTTCTTATTAATATTGCTATTATTTTCTTTAGTTTTCAACCGTTGAAGCTTATTCGACGTGCATTGAATGATATTCGCGAAGGAAGAGTTCATTATGTGAATACGGATTTAGTAAGCGAAGTGATGCCGCTTGTACAAGAGATGAATGCTCTCATTAATAATAATCAGCGTATTATTGAGCGATTTCGCACACAGGTTGGTAATCTCGCGCATTCATTGAAGACGCCTCTATCCGTGATTATGAATGAGACAGATAAGATGCGCGGAGAAAAGGCTAGTTTGTTGAGAGAGCAAACGCAAATAATGCAAGCTCAAATCAATCATTATCTTCAACGTGCGCGGATTGCAGCACAATGCGATAGTGTTGTCTATCATACGTCTGTTCGCAGTGTGCTTGAACGCTTGGTGCGGGTTATGAAAAAGCTTAATCCTGAAAAACAAATTCAATTTATTATGGATATTGATGATATTGTTTTTTCTGGAGAGAAGGAAGATTTAGAAGAAATTATAGGAAATTTGATTGAAAATGCTACTCAGTGGTCTCGCGCAAAGGTTTTGATCTCTTGTTGTTTAGAAGAAAATGCTGAAGAAACAGAATATTTTAGTATCTTTGTAGAAGATGATGGTCCTGGTTTAACAGAAGACAAAATTGATGAAGCATTAAAAAGAGGGCGGCGGTTTAATGAAAGTAAACTAGGGTCAGGCTTAGGGTTAGCAATTGTTTCAGATATGGTCAGTGAATATGGTGGCAATCTCTTTTTATCACGTTCTGATTTGGGTGGATTGTATGCAAAAGTTTTATTACCTAAGATGGGAGAATAACATATTTTCTCCTTAAGCAAGAAATGTCTATAAAGTTTGTAAAGCAGTATTTTCAGACAATACATCAAAGAGTAGGGAAACATTGTTTTTAGTTTCTTTGTTTAATTGATGTATATAATAGATTTTATAATATTCTCCATGAAAAAATGAATTTTTATTAATTCACATCATTTTTCTCATGAAGAGGATAAAATGTAAGTGAGTTATTCTCTGTTCGTATTGGAAAAAAACGATATGCTCTTATTAATTTTTGCAGCATTTTTTCTGATTTTTCTGGCAAGTGTTCTTTTTCTTTCACTACGGTTTGACGATGAGATAAAAAAAGAATGGAAAGTTCAAACCGTGGATGGTTATAGAAGCCATAAGCGTATGATTGAGTTTAACAAGCTTTATATGCATTATAAAAAAAGGAATATTCTTAAGGCTTTAAGTATTTTGTTTGTTCTCCTTATGACATGGAATATTTATGGGCTGACAGGCAATCCAGAAGTGAAAAGTTATTTTTTTAGCGAATTAATGGATAAGGATCCTCAAACTCTTAGTAAGCAAGAAAAGCTTATTCGTTTACAAGTGCTTTTTTTCCGTGCACCTCATGATGGCAAGCTAGCAGATGCGTTAGCGGTAGGGTATCTCGAAGAAAGCCTTTTTCAAGAAGCAGTGAATACTTATTTAGATGCACTTCGTTTGAATGGAGAAACAGCTCCAAGGCTTGTAGGATACGGTTTAGCATTGGTTGGTTATGAAGGGGGAGTGATAACGCAAGAAGCGCAAAATGCTTTTCAAAAAGCAGCAGATTTAGCGCCAACAGATTTTTATCCACGTTTATTGTTGGCCGATGCATTGCATCAAGCAGGAAAAACTGCGCAGGCAGTACAATTTTTACAAAGCTTTCTTGATACAATGCCTGAAAATTTTTCAGGACAATCACGTGTTAAAAAAATGATGATTCAGTTACGTGATTTATCGAGTGAGCATACAAAGAAAAGAAATCTTGCACCTATGTAGAAGATGTGCAAAGCTCTTAAAAAATAAAATATTGATACTTAATTATAATGTATTTAAAATTTTTTCGCAGAGTGTCTATGAACAGTCAATCTTTAAAGAATTCTGCCTCATGGAAGGTTATTTTAGAGCAGCGAAAAAAAAAGCGCTTACTGATCATATTATTATGTTGTTTGGTTATAACAATTGCAGCAAGTCTCATAGTGTATGCAATGCGTCATGCGGTCAGTTTTTTTAGAATGCCCTCTGAAATTACAAGAGAAGATATTTTAACGGAGCGCCCTTTGCGTTTGGGTGGCTTTGTTGAAAAGGGAACTGTTCAATATGTTGGAGAGAGAGGTGTTGTTTTTTTTGTAACGGATAACAAAAAACATGAAAAAGTAGTTTTCAATGGTGCCTTACCGGATCTTTTTCGTGAAGGTCAGGGGGTGATCGTAGAAGGGCATTTCGATAAACAGGGCTTTTTTATAGGGATGCGTATTTTAGCAAAACATGATGAAACTTATATGCCTAAAGAAACAGCTGATCGTTTGAAAAAACATTACATTATGGAGAAATAATTCGATTGTGCTTGTCGAACTGGGTCATATTTTTTTAGCTGCAGCATTTTCAGTAAGCTTATTAGGGGCATTTTTACCTGCTTTAGGTTTTTGGTGGAGAGAGCGTTTGTTAATGCAAACAGTTGTTCCTCTAACATATATCACTTTTACATTACTGCTTTTATCTTTTTTAGTGATAATTTATGCTTATGTTGTATCTGATTTTTCTGTTTTGAACGTTGTTGAGAATTCTCATTCAGAAAAACCGATGCTCTATAAAATTACAGGTGTTTGGGGCAACCACGAAGGCTCTATGTTGTTATGGGTTTTAAGTCTTGCTTTTTTTAGCGCATTGATGGCTTTTTTTAGCCAACATTTGCCAGAAGATTTTAAGACGCTTGTTTTAATTTGCCAAAGTTGGATTACAACTGCTTTTCTTTTATTTATTCTTTTTGTATCCAATCCATTTTTACGCGTAAATCCACCAGCATTGCAGGGAAATGGTCTCAATCCTCTTTTACAAGATATCGCATTAGCAATTCATCCACCGCTACTTTATTTAGGTTATGTCGGTTTTTCACTTTGTTTTTCTTTTGCTGTTGCGGCATTGATTATGGGACATGTTGATAGAATTTGGGCGCGTGGGATTCGTCCGTGGCTTTTACTTGCTTGGTGTTTTTTGACATTGGGTATTATGGTTGGCTCTTATTGGGCTTATTATGAGCTAGGATGGGGGGGCTATTGGTTTTGGGATCCTGTTGAAAATGTTTCGTTTATGCCTTGGCTTTCAGGAACGGCTCTTTTACATTCTGCTCTTGTTCTCGAAAAACGAGAAATATTGAAAAGTTGGACTCTGTTTTTAGCGCTGCTTACTTTTTCCCTTTCTCTGATGGGAACTTTTCTTGTGCGTTCTGGGCTTTTAGTTTCTGTTCATAGTTTTGCTGTTGATCCAGCACGCGGGCAAGCAATTCTTGCTCTTTTATTTTTTTTTACGGGAGCTGCTTTTCTTCTTTTTGCTTTGCGTACCCCTATTTTAAAAACAGAAAGATTTTTTCAACCAATTTCACGTGAAGGGTTTATTGTTTTAAATAACTTGTTACTGACAACAATAACAGCAACAGTATTGATTGGTACGCTTTATCCTTATTTTATTGAGATATTAACAGGGCAAAAAATTTCTGTAGGGGCTGCTTTTTTTAATCTTACCTGTGGACCGCTAATGGTTTTGCTGTTGTTGTTTGTTCCATTTGGGACAATGATGGCATGGAAACGCGGTGATTTTCTTGCAGTTTTTGAACGCTTGTGGTTTGTTTTTGTATTGGTTGGTATCGTCTGTTTTATAATATTCTATGCGACATCTGTGCGTGATATTTTTGTAGTTTTAGGGATTGGGCTTTCAGCGTTTGTTTTTTTAGGCAGTTTAGCGGATCTATGGGGAAAGAGTGGATATGGCAAGAGAGCTTTTTCAGTACGCGTTAAGAGATTTCTTGGATTGCCATGGTCTACTTTTGGTGCAGCAATAGCACATATGGGATTAGGCGTTACATTATTTGGTATTGTTTGCGTAGCAAGTTTTGGGCAAGAACGTATTTTAATCATGAACGTAGGGGATAGGGTGACGATAGCGGATAAAACGCTTCATTTTGATGCAGTGTATGATGGTGTTGGTTCGAATTATTCGACAATGGAGTTTTATTTTAAAATATATAAAAATAAAAACATTGTAGGTCATGTAACAGCCTCAAAGCGATTTTATTCAAGCCAAAATACATCAACAACAGAAGTTGGTCTTAAAAATCATGGCTTATCACAGCTATATATTGTACCGGGACATATTGATAATCGGGGTCTCGTTGTGCACGTATGGTGGAAGCCTTATGTAATATGTATTTGGTTAGGGGCATTCATGATGGCTATGGGGGGATGTCTTTCTCTTTTGGGGTATTGGTTTCGCATTGGCATGTACAATAGGGTAGTGCTTGCTTTAAATTTTTGGAAAAGACATTGAGATGAAAAAAATTCTTTGGATTGTATTTTTTTTAATTGCAACGTTTCCTTTTCGATTAGCAATAGCAGTAGAGCCGGATGAGATTTTAAAGAATAAGATTCTTGAAGCGCGAGCACGCCATATTTCATCGCATTTACGTTGTCCTGTTTGTCAAAATCAATCAATTGATGATTCAGATGCTGCTTTAGCACGTGATTTACGGCTTTTAATTCGGGAAAGGCTAAAAATGGGCTATAGTAATCAGCAAGTCACTGACTTTCTTGTTGAGCGATATGGTGAATTTATTCTCTTGAAACCACCATTGAATAAGATAACTTGGTTTTTGTGGTTCTCGCCTTTGATCATTATTATCATTGGCGTAAGTATCATATTTTTCCACTTCAAACGAAATAATCATGCGTTATGTGAATGAAAAAGAACAGTCAAAAATGTCATTGCATTAAAAAAAATGTTACATAAAAGAAAAAAATCAGATCATCTGCAATGAGCAGACAATCTTATTGTAATTATATTAGGGAATACTGAAACCTTACAAAACTTTAATAATTTAGACAGAAAACGGTAAGGTCTGGTATTTTATAAGTGATCGGAATTGAAATAAAGGTATGATTGAATAGGAGCATAGAATAAATGGTTAAAAAGGCTTTCTTTAAAACATTTGTCGCAGTGAGTTTTTCTGCGATATTGGAAAGTGCACTGTTTTTTAGTGGATGTACATCAAGCTTGTGGATGACAAAGGCTCATGCAAGTTCTGTATTTACTTCGTTAATGCAACAACAGGGATTTGCCGATATTGTTGCTCAAGTGAAACCAGCCGTTGTAGCAGTACAAGTAAAGAGCAATAAAAAGAAAGAAGATAGGTTCTTTAGCAACTTTTTTAGTGGTCCAGGACTTGATCAATTACCAGATCAGCATCCTTTAAAAAGATTTTTTAAAGAGTTTTATGATTTTGATAAACCTAAAAATAAATTTCCGCACCAATCGCAGAGACTCCGTCCTGTTGCTTTTGGATCGGGTTTTTTTATTTCATCTGATGGTTACATTGTGACCAATGATCATGTGATTTCTGACGGAACAAGTTATACTGTTGTTCTTGATGATGGTACAGAATTGAACGCAAAGCTCATTGGGAAAGACCCAAAAACCGACCTTGCCGTATTAAAAGTGAATGATAAAAGAAAATTTTCTTATGTTGATTTTGGTGATGATTCAAAGCTTCGTGTTGGGGATTGGGTTGTTGCCATTGGGAATCCATTTGGTCTTGGTGGAACTGTGACAGCAGGTATTGTTTCTGCACGTGGACGTGATATTGGCACTGGTGTGTACGATGATTTTATTCAGATTGATGCTGCTGTTAATAGAGGAAACTCTGGTGGTCCAACGTTTGATCTTAATGGAAAGGTTGTTGGGGTTAATACAGCAATTTTTTCTCCTTCTGGAGGAAATGTTGGGATTGCTTTTGCTATTCCAGCAGCGACTGTAAAACAGGTTGTACAACAACTTATTGAAAAAGGTTCAGTTCAACGTGGTTGGTTAGGTGTTCAGATCCAGCCGGTAACAAAGGAGATTTCCGATTCAATAGGATTGAAAGAAGCCAAAGGTGCTTTGGTTACTGATCCGTTAAAAGGACCGGCAGAAAAGGCTGGTATTAAAGCGGGTGATGTAATTATTTCAGTGAATAATGAAAAAGTTGCTGATGCGCGTGAGCTGGCGAAACGTATTGCAAATATTAAACCAGGAGAAATGGTAACCATAGGGATTTGGAGATCAGGTAAGGAGGAGAGTATAAAGGTTAAACTCGCTTCAATGTCTGAAGATGAAAGTAAGAAAGAGACTTCAAAATATTCAAATGGACAGAGTGATTTAGATGAAACATTGGAAGATTATGGTTTGATTGTTATGCCTTCTGATGATGGTGTAGGGGTTGTCGTAACGGATGTCGATACCGATTCAGATGCTGCAGATAAAGGGATACGCCCTGGTGATATCATTGTGACAGTAAATAATAAACCAGTTAAACGAGTCTCTGATATTATTAACACAATCAAAAATGCTCAGCAGTTAGGACGAAAGGCTATACTCTTACAAGTGCGAACAAATGATCAAAATCGTTTTGTTGCTCTTCCAATTTTCAAAAAATAAGGCTTTAGTTGTAGGACAAATGTTTATTAAATATTTGTCCTACAACATAATAAAATAATGGAGATACGTTTTATGAAGATACTCGTTATTGAAGATGATCATGAGACGGGGCATTATCTCGAAAAAGCATTTTTGGAAGTAGGGCATTCTGTTGATGTTGCTTATGATGGAGATACGGGATACGCTTTAGCAACCACGGAAAATTATGACGTTATGGTTGTTGACCGAATGCTTTTGCATCGTGATGGTCTTTCTATTATTGCTGAATTGCGCGCTAAAGGCAATGAAACACCGGTTCTTATTCTGTCTGCTTTAGGGCAAGTTAATGATCGTGTAACGGGGCTGCGTGCAGGGGGAGATGATTATTTGACAAAGCCTTATGCTTTTTCTGAACTTCTTGCGCGTGTTGAAGTTTTACAACGGCGGAAAAATCCTAAAGAAGCAGAAACTGTTTACTGTGTAGGTAATCTTGAGCTTGATCGGTTAGCACATACGGTAAAACGAGGTGATAGAAACATTCTATTGCAACCACGAGAGTTTCGTTTACTTGAATATTTGATGCGTTATGCGGGGCAGGTTGTTACACGCACTATGCTTTTGGAAAACGTTTGGAATTACCATTTTGATCCACAAACGAATGTCATTGATGTCCATATCTCTCGTTTGAGAGCCAAAATTGAAAAAGATTTTAATGTTCCCCTTCTCCATACAGTGCGTGGAGCTGGATATATGCTGAAAGTACCAGATAACAAAGCATGAATCGTTTGATTAATATAATGCGCACGACGGCGCTAAGGCTTTCAGCACTTTACATTTTATTGTTTGGATTGGTGGCAACAGGACTTTCTATTTATATGACGGCATTTTCTGCTTCATTGTTAACAGAGCAAACTGAACAGGCTTTACATGAAGAATTAAAGTATATTGAAAATGCTTATAATTATGGGGGATTATCCTTATTAATGCGCACTATTGATTATCGTTCAAGACAACCAGGAGCATTTCTTTATCTTGTTACAGATTCTATGGGGCGTATTTTAGCAGGAAATGTAGCACGTATTGAATTAGGTCTTTTGAATCAGAGTGGTTTTATTTCTACCTCTTTTTTGTATTCCCGTTTTGGAGAACATGGCAAAACAAGTGAACATCGTGCTTTGGCGGTTATTGTTGATTTACCTAATGCTATGAAGATTCTTATAGGACGTGATTTGGATGAGCCAGAACGTTTTGCTGTTGTTATTCGCAAAGCTGTGATCATTGCACTTGCTGCAATGGTTGGAGGCGCTTTACTCATATGGTTTTTTGTTGGCAGGAGAGCTTTACAAAGGATTGATCATGTAACGGCTGCATCACAGCGCTTGATGGATGGTGATTTCAGTGGGCGTTTACCTGTTTCTGGAGTAGGGGATGAGTTTGATCGATTGTCAACCAATCTTAATGTTATGTTAGACCGCATTGAAGAGTTAAATATTGGTTTACGTCAAGTATCAGATAATATTGCTCATGATCTGAAAACGCCGTTAACGCGTCTTAGAAATCGCGCTGAAGAGGCGCTTTCAGGAAATAAGACAAAGCTTGAATATCGTCAGGTCCTTGATAGGGTTATTGCAGAATCAGATCAACTTATTTGTACGTTCAATGCGATTTTAATGATTTCACGTATTGAGGCCAGCAGTGCAATTGAACATCTTGAAATGATGAATATGAAACTGATCCTTGAGGATGCTGTTGAGCTTTACGAACCTTTTGCTGAAGAGTCAGGTGTTTTACTTCAGTTGGGAGATATATTTGATAAAGAGCTAAAATTGAATCGTGAGCTTGTTGCGCAATCAATTTTTAATCTTATAGATAATGCAATTAAATATGCGCCTAAAGGTGGAAGGCAAGCGAAGGTTTGCTTATCAATGGAATATCGTGATGAACATTTATTAGTTGTTGTGAGCGATAATGGACCAGGAATAGCAGAGGATAAACGTGAAAAAGTGACAGAACGATTTGTTCGTCTTGAAGAAAGCCGCACACAACCTGGGTTTGGGATTGGTTTAAGTATAGCAAAAGCGGTTATGAAGCTTCACGGGGGTGAATTGTTACTTGAAAATGCAAATCCAGGGCTTAGGGCTGTTTTGTTATTTCCTTAAAGATATTTTTCTTCACTTTTCATACGTAACAACTATTTTAAAAGTATAAAGCAATAGAAAGGAAAGCAAAATGCTTTTCAAGGGAGCACAGACGAAACAAGCTTTTTTAAAAACACAGCTTCTCCCTTTATGTCCTCTCGATAAAAGTGGTTCCCAATGGTTAAAAGACATGGAAGAACAAGCAAGGAAAGAAGGTTTAGAATCGCTTGTTGCCATCATTTCAGAGAGTGGAACGCAGATTGATTTTATCAGTTCGGTTATGACCTTATCTCCTTTTTTGCGTGAGGTTTTAATTACCAACCCATCATATCTTAGTGCTTTATTAAATGTTGATATAGAAACAAGGCTGAGCGAAATTATAGATGATATTACAGCTATTGATAAGGATGAAGCTATAAATGAAACTTCATTGATGGCTGCTTTAAGGCGCAAAAAACGAGAAGCGCATGTTCTTATTGCTTTAGCTGATTTGGGTGGTGTTTTTACTTACGAAGTTTCATGTGCTTGGTTGACACGTTTGGGCGAAGCAGCATTAAGTGTAGCACTACGTTTTCTATTAAGAGAAGCGCATGATCATGGTAAGATCAATTTATTAAGCCGTGAGAATCCAGAAAAAGACTGTGGTTTAATTATTTTAGGGATGGGAAAGTTAGGAGCAGGGGAACTTAATTATTCTTCTGATATTGATCTTATTGTTTTCATTGATGAAACATCACCTCATATTGGTAATCTTTCTGAAAGTGTTGACGTATTTTCTAAAATGGTACGCCGATTAATCCGTATCATTCAAGAACGCACTGCGGAAGGATATGTTTTTCGTCTTGATTTTCGTCTTCGTCCAGATCCAGGTTCAACCCCTTTGGCCTTACCAGTAAGGACTGCATTGCGTTATTACGAAGGGCGTGGGCAAAATTGGGAACGAGCAGCCATGATTAAAGCACGTCCAGTTGCTGGTGATAAGAGGGCAGGTTTTAACTTTCTCAAAGAGCTTTTTCCCTATGTGTGGCGGAAATATTTAGATTATGCTGCTATTGCTGATATTCATTCGATCAAACGTCAAATTCATGCGCATAAAAATTACGGTCAAATTGCAGCTTATGGGCATAATATAAAGTTAGGTCGTGGTGGTATTCGTGAGATTGAGTTTTTTGTTCAGACACAGCAGCTCATTGCTGGTGGACGTTTTCCTCAATTACGTGGACGTCAGACAGTTGCAATGTTAGCAGAACTTCACACGCTTGGTTGGATCAGTGAGAAAACGAGAAATAGCCTTATAAAAAGTTATGCTTTTCTTCGAAATGTGGAACATCGTATTCAAATGCTTTTCGATGAACAAACACATCTTCTTCCAAATGATACTGCTCAATTCACGAGTGTTGCCTATTTAATGGGTTATCAAGACAGTAGCAGTTTTATCCGTGATTTATTAAAAACACTTCAGATTGTTGAAAAACATTATGCTGCACTGTTTGAGAATGAGCAAGAACTTGGTTTAGAAATTGGTAATTTAGTTTTTACCGGTGAAGAAGATGATCCGGAGACATTAATAACGTTAAGCCGTTTAGGCTTCGAAAGAGCAAGTGATATTTGTCGTATTATGCGCACGCTCCATTTTGGTCGTTATAAAGCAACGCAATCAGCCGAAGCACGCGAGAGATTAACGGAATTAACACCAGCTCTTTTGAAAGCTTTTGGTGGGACAAAACGAGCTGATGAGGCGATGTTGCGTTTTGATGGTTTTTTACAGGGCTTACCTTCAGGAATTCAGCTTTTTAGTCTTTTGCAGTCTAATCCTTCTCTTTTGGATATGCTTGTCCTTATTATGGGGGCTGCTCCACGTCTTGCAGAAATTATTACACGCAGGTCCCATGTTTTTGATGGAATGTTAGATCCGAATATTCTTTCAGAATTACCGACCAAAACGTACTTAGAAAAACGGCTTGAATATTTTCTTGAAAATGTTCTTTCTTATGAGGAAATTCTTGACCATTTAAGGATTTTTGCAGATGAACAACGTTTTTTGATTGGTATTCGAATTTTAAACGGTACAATTACAGGAGAAAGAGCGGGTTTTGCTTTTACTGCGCTTGCTGATCTTATGATTACAAAAACATTTGCTACCGTTCAAGAGGAATTTTCTCGTCTTCATGGTCGTATTAAAGGAGGGCGTGTTGGCATATTGGGTATGGGGAAGCTTGGAAGTCGCGAATTAACAGCAGATTCCGATGTTGACCTCGTTTTGCTTTATGAACACGATGATGATGCAGAAATATCTGATGGAGAAAAGCCTCTTTATATCTCTCAATATTATACGCGTTTAGCACAACGCCTCGTTTCTGCTTTATCCACTCTTACAAGCCAAGGTATTCTTTATGTCGTTGATTTAAGGTTACGGCCATTAGGCAATAAAGGACCTATTGCTGTTTCTTTTCCATTTTTTAAAAAGTATTATCGCCAAGAAGCATGGATATGGGAATATCTTGCTTTAACAAGGGCTCGAGGCATTGCAGGAGACCCTGATTTTTTACAAAAGCTAGAAAATGAAGTGTGTGCAATTATTGCTATTTCTCGTGATAAGAAGGAAGTTGCAAAAGAAGTATGTGAAATGCGTGCCTTGATTGCAAAAGAAAAGCCGCCAAAAAATCAATGGGATTTAAAAACGATGTCTGGTGGTATTATGGATTTGGAGTTTATTGCTCAATTTTCTCTTATTACGCATGTCATTGAGTTTCAAATTGGAGCAACGACAGCGGATATTTTAGATCACTTACCAAACAGTTTTCTTAATCAGTCATGTATTGCTGATTTACATTATGCCTATCGTCTTTATACAAATTTGAGTCAAATTATACGGCTTTGCTTAAATGATTCTCTTGATCCCAATGACATGCCACCTGGATTAAGTGACCTTTTGTTGAATAGTGTTGGGGAACCTGATTTGCTTCGTGTGGAAAAATTAATTGCAGAAACTGAGCAATTGGTCTGTTCAGTTTTTACAAAAATCATGAAACATTAAAATAATTCTATAAGAATAAATAAAAATTATTAATTCCATTTTTATATATTAATTTTTGTCTTTCATTTCATAGACGCTTGAGAGGGTTAGAGTGAAGTTCTCTACTGTTTTTTCAAGTGTGATGAAAAAATTCTCCATTCTAGGTATCATTCTTTATACAAAAAGCGATGAGTGATTAATTTAGTGAATCATATTTTTTATGAGCGTTATCTCATTTTTTCAAAAAATTGACATTATAATTATTTATATTATTCCAGATAATAATGATCAATATGAAGCTATAAAAGCTACCATAGATTAATAGCTTCTGGAAATTATAAATAATATTTAAGCTTTATTTAAAACTAATTTTAATTTTTTAACTGTGTCATTTTTGCTATAGATTTTTTCAAAAAATTGTGAAACGATTTATCATTATTTATGTATCACATTAGCTTTTAGGGGAGCAATTATGATTACAAAGTATTTAGCCTCAACATCTATATTTTCTTTAATTTCAATTTCTGTAGTACAGGCGTCGGATATCGTTATTCCTGAACAACCTGTTCCTGTTATTCCAGCGCCTGCTTTGTCTTGGACAGGATTTTATCTTGGAGGACAGATTGGTAATTTTTCAGGTAAAACAACTGCAAGTTATTTAAAACATGAGACAGGGATATGGAATCCAATTGGAAAGGAGAATTTACCTAAACTTTCTGGTTTTATCGGGGGAGTTTATGCGGGTTCCAATATTGATATCGATAATAGTTTTATTATAGGTATTGATACAGATATTATGTGGTCTGGTAAAAAGGATTCTAAAGATGTCAATCTACCGAAAAAAAGTCCAACTGAAGAAACACCAAAACTTGTAGAAAAAACAAGTCTAACAAGAGATTTGCATGAGGAGGATTCGACAACACCTATTAAAGCTGTACGTCATACTTTAAAACAAAAATGGGCTGGTGCTACACGGGTGAGAGTTGGTTTTGCGATTGAGCGTATGATGCCTTATATTTCTGGAGGGATTGCTTATACGCAGCTTCAGAATATTTTTGGGTTAGTTACTGATAGCAAAAATGGAGAAGTTGATTTTTCTGATTGGTTGCATGATGAAAAAAAGACCATGATTGGTTATACCCTTGGAGGTGGTATTGATTTTGCAATGACTGATAATATTATTGTACGTGCAGAATATCGTTATTCAGATTTTGGCAAAAAGAAGTTCATACAGGATAAATTTGAAATGGGCTACAAGACAAATGATTTTCGTGTGGGTGTAGCTTATAAATTTTAATTTTTTGCAGAATTAAACACTTCAAAAGTCTCATTTTCGAATGAGGCTTTTATTTTTCAGATATGTTCTAGTAAATATCCTTTACTCAAAAGAGCTACTATTTTATTCGAACAATACTTTGATTTGTAAATATAAATTACTTTTTGTCATGTTGAGTGAGAGACCCAAGTGTCATAAGATTTTCTCATTTTAAACCTATACCATATTGAACCAATCAAAACCATGTTTTTTGCACGTCAAAAAGAGGGGGCGTCGTGAGATAAAAACATTAAAGAAAGAATAAAAATGCTTCTTATGAACCATCTTAAGTGCTAAAGGCTGTCGCTACATTAGGGGGTGGCAAAGTGTGAGATTTTGATACTAGCTTGCTTTTCCATAAACGTGAAGATGGTGTTGCTAAATGGACTTAACATTACATCATTCATAGGTACCGTCGGGAAATGGGTTTGGGTGCTTTAAAAGATGCTTTTTTAAACCAACATGTGAATTGGCAAGCTAATGGCATTTTATTTTATTTGAAAGATCTTTCATACAATCAACTTTTCTGTTTTGCGGTATCGTAAAATATTTTATTTAATAACAAAAAGCTCGCAAAAAATTCTAAAGAACGTAAAATTACATCCGCAATATAACTCAATAATAAAATAATTATAAAGAGTATTATAAAGTGATTTATAGGAAAAAATAGAGAGAAAATTAGGAATTTATTGAGACATAAAAAACATTATTACCTATGTCTGTTATCGAAATATAATCTATTATTTTTCCTAATTTTTTAATGTACGATAATAAATTTTGAGTGAAATAGTAATGGATCATTTCAAATCTATTTACGATAAATCATTCAACATCATTTGTTTATGAATCACAAGTAGGTTGGGTTATTTAAATTATATACTTTAGTTATTATTTGGCTTTTTTAGCCATTGATTTTCAGGTATAGAAGCTGAATGAGCTTCTCTATTATTCTATAAAATATCATCATTGTAGTAATATAAGGATTTTACGCATTAGATGCTTTTGGAGGAGTGGATGATGAAATTCAAAGCAGGGTTTATGTGTAGAGCTTTGTGAAGTAAATCACATGCGCAATTAGCAGCTGGAACCCGTGAGACAAGAATCCGAATTATTTATAAATCAGATGTGGTAGAATTTTCGTCCTTTAGAGCGGGAAGGAAGAAAACCGATAAGTTTGTAAAAAGCTAGTCACATAAGTTGGGGCAGCAGATGGAACTGTCTGAGAAAAATTGATCTATTGACAGAGAAGGTGAAACTTTATCTTTTAAGGAGAAAAAGGGAAATAAGAATTATGATTTCCAAAGGGATATGAAATAAAAATATTTTTATTTTTGGTTGTTTGGGCAACTATGAAGGTGTTTAAAGATTAATTGTTTCAGTACATGCAATCTCGTTTTTGGGGTTGATAATGCTATAACGTTGTAATTGGCAATGCCATTGATTTTGTAAGCGTTCAATGGAAAATAAATTAAAGCCTGCGGGCGGTTTTTTATCACCAAAAGCTTGTGATGCGGAAGGAACACCAACAATAGGAATTTTTTTAATTGGTCCTTCAATGTAATTCAATGTGGGTAAATGAGTATGTCCGTGAAGAATAAGCTCACAACCGTGGTATTTGATAACGTCTAGAAAACGTTTTATATCCCGTAGTTTTTTATGCCAAGACGTTGCCTTTGGAAAGGGGGGGTGGTGAATCATGACGACACGAAAAAGGTTGCGCTGTGCTGCTTCCTTTAAAAAGAGCGGTAAAGTTTGCGCTTGCATTTTACCAAAATAGCCAGAAGCTTGAAAAGGCAATGTCGCAATGGCCGAAGAAGCTGCTATGATGGCAACATCTTTGCGAATGCGCATATAAGGAAAGGCACTTTTTTGAGAGATGTCACCTGTAATCCAAGGTTTAAAGAGAGTGCATGCTTTTTGTAAAGCGCCGCGGACATAGGCATCGTGATTTCCAAATGTCAAAGAAATATCTTGAGGTTTTCCTAGGTTAAGTAGCCAACGATGAGCTTGTACAAATTCTTTATCGAGAGCAAGATTTACAAGATCACCAGAGATCACAAGGTGATCAGGTTTTGTTTTGTTCAAGGCATCTATTAAAGTTTCTAGGACATCTGTTGCCATCTGACTCTTACGTTTTTTTTGCCAGTTCAGATAACCGGTAAGACGTTTCCCAGAAAGTTCAAAAAGGGAAGGTTGCGGGAGAGGGGAAAGATGTACATCCGATATATGGGCAAGATAAAACATAAAAGCTCGTAAAGTATTAAAAACGATTTAAAGAATAAACATAAGATAAGTTAGTGCTTAAAGGCAAGAAAGATTGTAAAATGAAAATTAGCTTGCAAAAAAGAATGTCTCAAGCGGAATGTTCCAAATAGAATATCCCTAATAAAATATCATTGTGTTGTAGATTCACATATTTGTAAAAAAAACATTTCTCAATGCGTTTGAGCTAATTTCACGATGGTACTCGATATTATAATGGAAAGCTTCTGTGAACTATATAGGGCTTACTGTACACTACCATCTCTACACTTATACAAGGTGCAAATAAAAAACATCATACTATTTTCCCCAATTTTATGAAAATCCTTGCTTTGCTTTAAGAGGATTCATAAGAGGTATTTCACTCTTTTCTTCAATGGTTTCTATCCATACAGCATCCCTTCTAATAATACGCAAGAGAATGTTTTTTATTGTTTTAATATGAGGATATTGGAAATAAGGAGAATTCCACTGTATTTTGAGTTATAAATCAATACGTTATCTAATTACAAAAGACAAGTAAATACATAAAAGAATAAGCTGAATTTTAAAACTATTAGACGAAATCTCAGACTTTTTAACGGCCTTCATAATACCACATGCTGCTCAACAGTAAAAGGCAAGCAAGCAGTGCAAAAAAACCAGAAAATATCGAAAAATAAAAGGTATTGATTAAACGGGTTTCTGTTGCTTCTTTCAGAACAATTGAATGTGCTGGGGAAGAGGACGGACTTGTTTTTGATTGAATCAGCTTAAATGGAGGAAGATGAATGTTTTCTTTTCCTTCAGGGTGTAAACGTCCGATGTAGCCACCAGTGTGCTTAATAATGGGGGCTAGTTTTTCTTGTGTTGAAATCAAGTCAAACAACTCAAGATTATCGAGCATCCCTACAGAAGAAAGTATTGTTAAACCGCCATTTTTAATGTTAAAAATTCCTGTCTCATCAGTGGTCACAGTTGCAGTAAAAAGGCCTTCTTTCTCTTTGGTCAGAGTAATATTTTCTTTTTTTCCAGAGGGAAAGATTATTTCAGCGGGTTCTGGATGGTCTTTTAGAGTTTGGCGGCGAATTGTTAAATGATGATGGCTGCTGGTCGCACTTAATTTTTCTTCCTCAAGTTCTGGTTCTTTCATGAGCCAATGGGCAATACGACGATAAAGAGCAGCATAAGGACCACCGCCTTCGAAACCTCGTGCCCAAAGCCAACTTTCATCAGAAAGCAACATGCCTACACGTCCTTTATCAACATGCGAGAGAAGTAAAAGTGGTTGTTCATCCGCTCCTTTCATGAGGGCGATTCCGTTATTTATGTTTTGAATAGCAATTTGTCGCAACCATTGCCCCCATTGAGAAGCGGGAAGGTTAAGTGTTGCAAGGCCCCTTGTGACAGGATGGCGCTCACCTTCTTTGGTTAATGTGGGGCGAAAAGGTTTTTCAATAATAGTTCCATTAGGCAATGCCGGTAGAATGCTTATTAAAGGTGTTTTCGCAAGTGAGTTTTTTTGGGTAAATTCAGGTCCTGTTACCATCAACAATGCACCCCCCTTTTGTACATATTGGGCGATATAATCATAATAGATTAAGGGGAGAACAGTAGAGTGCTGGTAGCCATCAAGGATGATGAGATCAAAGTTATTAATTTCTTCAACAAAGAGTTTTCTTGTGGGAAAGACCACTAAGGATAATTGGCTTGAGGGCGTATTATCTGCTTTGGTGGGGGGACGCAAAATAGTAAAGTGAACAAGATCAATATTGGAGTCACCTTTCAAAAGGTCTCGCCATGTCCGTTCTCCATTATAAGGAGCACCTGAAATAAGAAGAACGCGTAAATTTTCTCTGATTCCTTCAATAATTGTTATGGCGCGGTTGTTTTCCAAGCTTAGTTCACCTTTGTGTGGATCAGTTATAACTTGGATAATATTTTTTTCAGCATGAGGAAGGGTAATTTCAGTTTGAAAAATCACGCCAGGAGTTACAGAATAATGGCCAATGTCTTGTCCATTGACGCTTAGTGTAATATTTGCTTTCTCTGATATTGTTTTTTTGGCGGGGCCTTTATCTTCTACCAAAATGGAGAGCGTTTGTGGTTTGTTGACAAGGGCAAAGCGTGGAGGAGAAATAAACTTGATTTGGCGATCAAATTCATCTGAGTATCCTGTAATCAGGGCATTGAGAGGTGCTTCATGATGAAGGTCTGATAGGTCAGGGATGTCATGCACTTGTCCATCGGTGATAAAAATGGTTCCTGCATAACGAGAGAACGGTACATCAGATAGTGCTTGTGTTAAAGCTTCAAACAAATTCGTTGAGGGTGCATATCGATTATCAGCAAGTTTCCCAGCTTCAATAAAGCGTGGTTCAAATTGTGGATAATGCGCCAGTGTTTCGACTAATTGCCTGCGCGCTTCATCACTATCATTTGTACGTGTTCCAAATGATTGGCTTTTGCTGCGGTCAATGACAATGCCTACTGTGCTTTTCAGTGGTTCGCGCTGTTCTTTTATGATCATTGGATTGAGCAAAGCAAGGATAAGGGCGCTTAATGCCATCAGACGAAATAAAGAACCTTGCCGTTGCGTAACAAGACCAACAACGACAAAAAGAATCGATATTCCGCTTAAGAGCAGAATCCAAAAGAGTGGTAAAAAAGGCTGAAAAGTGAAAAATGATATCATTGCCTTCTTTCTCTTTTAAAGCGTTCCAAGAGTGCTGGAACATGAACTTGATCCGCTTTATAGTTTCCTGTAAGCACATAAAGGACAATATTTAAACCTGCACGAAATGCCCATAGACGTTGCATCGGATCATTGGGAACAAGGGGATATTTCCATGCCCCTTTTTCATCGAGTGCCCAAGCCCCGGCAAAGTTATTTGCGGTGATGAGAAGGGAGCTTACGTTATCGCCGTTGGCAAGAGAGTTTTTATTTTTTTTGTTTGTTGATGAGGATTCAACCCATAAAGGTGAACCACGGTAGAGACCAGGAAAATCTGGCATAATATAAAAAGAACGTGCAACAACATGATCTGTTGATGCTGGCTCAATGGATGGAATATTTAACTCTTTTAAGATATCTCGTAATCTTTGCGTTTCTGGAGTGGCATCTCCTTCAAGATTAAGATTGCTCTTTATCTGATCGCGCGTGTCAAATAAAATTGTTCCCCCATGTTTCATAAAGTTATTTATTTTTTCAAGGCTTTTGGGGGTTGGTATAGGACTCTTAACGTCAATTGGCCAGTAAATAAGAGGATAAAAAGAGAGTTCATCTTTATCGAGATCAAGTGCTGTAACAGAGCCAAGGGTAAGCATTGTGCGCTCTGCGATAAATTGACTTAACGCTTCTAGACCACTTTTACTCGTTGTATCAATTTCATGATTATTGGTTATAACATAGGCAAGATGTGTTGCGCCAGCAGCTTGTACACTATCATGATGATTTTCTATCGTTTGTGCATGAAGAATTGGAGCATATGCAAACAAGGCAATAAGAATTATGAGAGGGAGGAAAAACATATTATGCCGTTTATTGAAAGAAAAAATACCTCCCATCCATAAAATGAGAAAATTATCAAAGGCGAATAATAAGATGGCTAATCCTAAAAGTGGACCGATAAGATTTTTTTCTTTTGTATCGTAAGATAAAGGGCTTTTATTAAGAGAAGTTGGCAATGATGATTGTTTCATCAAGTGCGACGAATGAGTTAAGAGATTGAGTGCATAAAAATTGTTTTTGGTACCATAAAGTCCTGGGGGAGTATGGTAGGAAGGATGGGGTGGATTTTGAGAGTCAAAGATCAGAGGAACAACATCAGAGGGTGGTACTTGTAATTGTCCGTCAACGGCTATAGTTCGCCAAGGGTTTTGTATCACTGTTCTTTTTTCTTTGTGTGTTAGGTTTGTGTTTTCGTTAGAACCTAATGTGATTAATTTTTGCAGCATTTGTGCAAAAAAGCCAGAAAGAGGAAGGTTAGACCATGTTGGGTCAGGAGCAACATGAATGAGAATGAGGGTTCCTTTACCACGTTTTGCTGCGGTAACAAGAGGGGTTCCATCCGAAAGGCTAAGCCACGTTTTTTCAAAAAGATCTGGGGTTGGTTCTGCGAGGATTTGGCGCGAGACAGTAACATCTCCTGGAAAGGGAAGACCAAAGAAAAAGCTATTTTTTGCAAAAGAGGCAAGCTTTTGTGGTTTTGTCCAAGACATAATACTTCCAAGGGAACGTTGACCTGGGCGCAGTGGTATCGGAAGAAGGTTATCGTAATGTTCTGCGCTACTGAGTTTTTCTCCTGCAAAGCGGATGAGTGTTCCCCCTTTATTCACAAAATCAGAAAGTTTTTTTTCTGCTTTTGGGGGTATGTTAACAATGTCACC
Organism: Bartonella sp. AP7XZML; assembly: GCF_042195745.1. NCBI lineage: Bacteria > Pseudomonadati > Pseudomonadota > Alphaproteobacteria > Hyphomicrobiales > Bartonellaceae > Bartonella > Bartonella sp. AP7XZML. Next base: position 124,666 of record NZ_JBHIOT010000095.1, on the reverse strand, counting down.
CATAATCAAAACAGATGGATTTTGTTTAAGCAAATGATTAATATCCGTTGAAAGTTCTCTTCCACCGGCTGTTATAAGCTGTGTATGACCTTGTAAGGCTTTGATAATGTAATAAAATGGAGCAAGTAAAGGCTGTGCCATTTCATTGGTATCGGGTGAGAGAAGAGCAACACGGCTTATCCTGTTATGGCTATCTACCAAGAAGGTTGCAGCAGCATGGTTTTGATTGTTTATTTTTATCCAAGCGATATCATTGCGTAGTTCAAGTGGTACATTAAAAGGAACAAGTGCTGTTGTTTCTCCTTCAGAGAAATTGTTCGTAAATTGACCGAGAAGTTGATTATTTGAATCGTAAAGGCTGAGTATAGCGGGAGTATTACTGTGTGTTGTTGAGCGGATAATACGCGCGCCCATGTTTCCATTGTTATTTTCTATGGATGTTATGCCGGTTAAATCGGAAATATCAGTCAAATACCACAAGAAGTTTCTAGGTTTTAATTCTTCAAGAAGAGCAAAAGCTTGCTCATCTTCATTTGTTTGTAATCCATCACTTAAATAAGCAATATCAAGAGGTTTTCCTTTGGTTATTTCGCTGAGTTTTTTGAAGGCATGCACACGGTTGACAGGCCAAGGACGCGGTTGCAAATGCATTAAATGCTGTTTTATAATCTTGGCTGGTTGGGGCTCTATATTGGAGATATTATTTTCAGCCGTTGCAACAAGATAAATATTTTTTTGCTGTTTTTCTGCCTGAGCAAGGAGTATTTCAGCGATAGAGATGCGCTGTTTCCATTCTTTTACAGAAACCCAACCATTATCAATAATGAGTGCGAGGGGTTGAGACCCAGAAAAGCTTATTGGTTTTTGATTCCAAGTGGGGCGTGCTAGAGCTATGATAACAAGTGCCGCTATGGTTAAACGCAACAAGAGCAACCACCAAGGTGTATGTTTTGCTGTTTCTTGTTGATGAGTTGGTTTGGGTAAGAAGCGAAAAGGGGGAAAAAGCTCTTTACGCGGAGATGGAGGAGTTATCCGCAACAGCCACCAAATGACCGGTAGGAACAAAAGCCCTAGTAACAGAAAGGGAGCAGCAAAACTCAAAGTGCCCTCCTTTTGTGCAATGGAGAGTCGCTCATTGTATTTGCAAGATGAAAAATGGTCTCTGTTAAAGGTTGATCTGTTGTACTAACGTGATAAGACCATCCTTGGCGTGCGCAAAAATTTACCAATTCTTGTCGCCTTGCGTGATATAGTTTACAATAGCTCTTACGAAGATCTTCTGCTTTAGTGGAAACATGTTTCTCTTTCGTTTCAGGATCCAAAAATTCTGTGTGACCTGTGTAGGGAAAGCTTTCTTCTGCGGGATCAGAAATTTCAATTAAATGAGCTGTCACCTGTTTTGTAGTTAAAACGGTTAAATGTTGGATGATTTTTTCAGGATAATCGAGAAAATCACTCATTATAATGACATGTGAAAAGCGTGTAATCGTTGAAAAATCCGGAAATGAATTTTCATCTGAATGATTTTCTAAAGCAAAGGCTATTCGTTCTACGACATTGGATGTCATTGTGGGGGACATTAAGTTGGGAATAGCAATATGTTCGCCACTGCGTGCAAGAAGGGATGCCAAGGTAAGGGTAAGAATAATAGCATGATTACCTTTAGAGATTTTAGAAAAGCGCGAACAGTAATGCATTGATGCGCTCTGATCAGGACAAAGCCAAACGGTTTGTGTCGTTTGCCATTCGTGTTCACGGAGATACGTATTTTCATCACGCGCTGAGCGACGCCAATCAATGCGGGTAATGGATTCTCCTTCCATATAGGGACGAAATTGCCAAAAGTTTTCCCCATTACCGCTTTTACGTTGTCTATGCCACCCGGTTATCAATGTATTAGCGATATGACGCGCTTGTAAAAGGAAATATGGCATTTTGCCAGTATCCTTATGCAGTTCATTTGCCAGCGACAATGGAGGCTTTTGTAAAACTTTTTTGCCAAGTGCCATTCAAAGAGCATCTTTCACAAGGTTATTGATAATATCTTTTACGGTTATATCTTCAGCACGGGCAGAAAAATTAAGAGCCATGCGGTGTTGTAATACGGGATAGGCCAATGCTTCAACATCATCAAGTGAAGGGGCTAAGCGTCCATAATAAAGAGCACGGGCGCGAACACAAAGTGAAAGGGCTTGTGATGCCCGTGGACCAGGTCCCCAAGAAACATAAGTATTAGCAAGGCTATTGTCTTTATGAGGGCGAGATGAGCGGACAATTTTTAAAATAGCTTCAATCACATTTTCTGAAAGAGGCATTTTGCGAACGATATTTTGAATTTTTTGCAATTTTTTGCCGGATAAAATTGGTTTTGCATTTGATTTTTTTTCTTTTGTTGTTTCTAAAATAATCCGACGCTCTGTTGTGAGGTCAGGATAGTCAATATCGATTTGCATCAAAAAGCGATCCAGTTGTGCTTCAGGAAGTGGATAGGTCCCTTCTTGTTCGAGAGGATTTTGCGTTGCAAGAACATGAAAAGGTTGTGGCAAATCATAACGGTTACCTGCAACAGTAACATGATATTCTTGCATAGCTTGTAAAAGGGCTGACTGTGTCCGTGGAGAAGCACGATTGATTTCATCGGCCATGAGAAGTTGCGTGAAAATAGGACCTTGAATGTATCGAAAAGAACGTTTACCGTCTTTATCGGAATCCATAATTTCAGAACCAATAATATCCGATGGCATTAAGTCAGGAGTGAATTGGATGCGTTTTTCATCAAGTCCTAAGACTGTTCCCAATGTTTCAACAAGACGTGTTTTTGCAAGTCCTGGAGCACCGACAAGAAGGGCGTGACCACCAGCAAAAATAGCGATTAAAGCATATTCGATTACCTGATTTTGCCCAAAAATAACTTTGTCAATTTCTTTTTGTAAAATATCCAATTCTTTGTGTGCCGTATCAATATCATCAATAATGACTTGAGCTTCATGATTGATATTGACCTTTTTTATAGAATTGGATGATGGATCATGTTGACTCATATTTCTTCCTTAAGGCGTTTGTCGCAAAAATGGTAATTTTCTCTGCATGATAATGGATATCTTATTGTTTGTAACAGAAAATGAGAAGAAATGAAGTATCATATGCCGTTTTTTTTATATTCGTATAGAAGAGAAAAGTTTCTTTGGAAGAATAGACGTGCTTTATAAGGGATGTCTTAAAAAATTTGTTTTATGAAGAGAGTTTTTTAAAGCAATGAATACAACTTTTTTGAAAGGTTAAAGGGTGAATATAAGACAGAACTTCAAACAGGTTGCGTGGTTACAACAAAGTGATATCCAAACACTTCTTCGTGTTTTGTCTGTGGAGGGGGAAGAGGCGCGTATTGTAGGGGGAGCAGTGCGCAATCAACTGCTAGGGCAGCCTATTAGTGATATTGATATTGCAACAACCTGTTTGCCGCAACAGGTTATTGCACGTGTAGAAGAAGCAGGATTTAAAGCTATTCCTACAGGGATTGCTTTTGGTACAATAACAGTAGTTGCTCATTCATGTTCTTATGAGGTTACAACGCTTCGCTGCGATATTGAAACAGATGGTCGTCATGCAAAAGTGGCATTTGGTCGTGATTGGAAAAAAGATGCTGAACGGCGAGATTTTACGATAAACGCGCTTTATTGTGATGCTGCTGGCAACCTTTATGATGATGTGGGAGGTTTGAGTGATATTGCTAGCCGAACAGTTCGTTTTATTGGGGTTGCAGAAGATCGTATTGGAGAAGATTATTTGCGTATTTTGCGGTTTTTTCGCTTTTTTGCGTGGTATGGAGCAGGGCGACCTGATGTGCAAGGATTGAAGGCATGTGTTCGTTTAAAACACGGTTTAAAAAAACTTTCTTCTGAACGTATTTGGGCAGAAATGAAAAAGCTTCTTGCGGCGTTTGATCCAACGCGTGCTCTTTTATGGATGCGACAAAGCAGAATTTTGGCACTTATTTTTCCTGAAACAGAACGATGGGGTATTGATGCAATTCACGCATTGGTGAAGACAGAACAGGATCTTGGTTGGAAAGTTGATCCATTGTTACGGCTAGAAAGCCTTCTTCCTCCTGATCCCATGCGTCTTCATGAAATGGCACAGCGCTTGCGTTTTTCTCTTAAAGAAACAACGCGATTAAAAGAATGGGCAGAGTTAGAAATAATAAACCAAAACTGTTCTGATCATTTTGTGCAAAAACTGATTTATTTTCATGGACGACAGCCAGTTTTAGATCAATTATCGTTGTCTGTCGCTGTATCACATCTTGATCATCTGGAAAAAAGTGATGCTTTGCAAAAAGCAGAGGGTTATGTCAAGCTTTATCAATTTGCCCAAAAATGGCAAATTCCAACTTTTCCTATTAATGGTAACGATTTAATAAAGAAAGGTTTTACAAAAGGTGTACTTTTAGGAAAAAAGCTTAAAGAGCTAGAAATGATATGGATTGAAAGCGGATTTTTAATGGATCGTCATGCACTATTAGAAAAAATTGATTTATAATATTTCTGTTTATAAACTCACTGTTGTTTATATTTTTTAAGTCAACATATTAATTTATAATAATCATTATTCATGTGAAATAAGAGTTCACAATATTGTAAGGTTATTTCAAACCTGTTCATATTACATCAATCAAAGTTATTGCCTTACACGTCACAAGTGAGGAAAAATGATTACAGAGAGGAAAATGTCTCTTATGAATCATCTCAAAGATAAGGATTCTCGAAAATGAGAACGAATAAAGAGAATAGTGGTAGCGGTTTGCACCTTGTATGACCATAAAGAGGGGGATGTTCACTGGATTTTTACTATGAGGAGTATTTAATCATTCATAGGTGGTGATATGAGGTGATATGAAATGGATGTGATGGGCACTAAGAAATGTTTATTTTACCAGCACTTAATTGTTGGAAAATGATAGGCATTATACGCTTTAACTGTTCTTTATATGTTGTATTATTGTTTTTCGTGATAATTTATGTTTTTATAGATTACAGTTTTTTTCATGATAACCAATTTGGCGTAATGCTTCTCCTGTTGTTATGGCTACGCTCATGGCGAGATTTAGAGAGCGTGCCTGTGGTTGCATGGGAATTTTCAATGTGTAATCGGCCGCTTCATGAACATAATCGGGAACGCCAGCTGTTTCACGACCAAAAAGTAAAACATCATTTCTTTGATAGCATATCTGCGTATAGCATGTTTTTGCTTTTGTACTTAAAAGCAATAGGCGGCGGTTAAAGTGTTTTATGGAGCTTATAAAATGTTGCCAATCAATGTGTCGTTCTAAGGAAGCATATTCGAGATAATCCAATCCTGCGCGTTTGAGATTACGATCCGACAGATTAAAGCCTGCAGGTTCAATAATGTGCACATGTAAACCAAAGCAAGCGCTAAGACGTAAAATCGTTCCAGTATTACCAGCAATATCAGGTTGGAAAAGAGCTATATGAAATGTCATGTTCTCTGTAATATGATTTTTCTTTCGACTTTGTAAAGAAGCACTACAATTTATTCGAAAAATATGCTTTGAGAAATACATGTTTTTTACGGTTCATTTTTATTCCCTTTAAATTTCAGGGAAAAAGTTATGTATACAGGTCTGTTTGGGATCAGAGAGAAGCTCCCTATTAGGGACTTCATTTTATTGAGCAATCCATGAAATGGATTGGCTCATGTTGAAAAGTGGGATATTTAATGAGATTAGATCATCTATTTTAATTAAAATCAACAAAATATGCTTTTTATGCAAAAACAGAAGCGAAAAAAATACTCATGCAACCAGTTGGAATTGAGGGAGGGAGAGATGCTGTAAATGTGTTAAAGAAATAACCGATAAGCTCAACTTGTTTACTGAGATATGGTCATAACAAGACTATGTTTCTTTCTTTAGAAGTGTTTATTTACATGCTATCTCTGATTTTCACGGGCGGGGGAGTAATTTTGATTGATTAATATGAATAGGTTTGAAATGAAAAAACCTTACGGTGTTTAGGGATTTCATTCACTCTGTAAAACGATGAATTATCATTATAAAACAGTTTTTTGTATAAACCATACAAATGGCAGGAGTTTTTTACGGGGATGTTTTTATGGTTGAGGTAACGGAGTGATCAAGCATTGTACAATGGGAGAGGGTATGGTAAAAGAATGTTTTAGCAAAGTGTCTCTTTAAGTTAAGGCCATGGGTGAGCAAACGAGGCGGGATTTTCTGTTTTTGGTAACAGCTGTTGCAGGAGCAGTTGGAATGGGAGCGGTTGTGTGGCCTTTTATCCGTCAGTTGCGTCCAGATGAAGCTGTTTTGGCATCTTCCTCTGTTGAGGTTGATCTTTCTGGTATTGAAGAGGGGATGTCAGTAACGGTAAAGTGGCGAGGACAGCCTGTTGTTATTCGAAATCGTACGGCAAAAGAAATTGCTGATGCGCGCGCTACTGAATTGAGACTTCTAAAAGATCGTCAAGCGCGCAATCCTAATCTTGAAGGTGAAAAAGAAGCGACGGATTTTGCACGTTCAGCAGGTAAAGGACGTGAAAATTGGCTTATCGTCATTAATCTTTGTACGCATTTAGGCTGTATAACACTTGGGCAATCTGGGAAATTTGGAGGGTGGTTGTGTCCATGTCATGGGTCTGTTTATGATACAGCTGGAAGAGTGCGGTCGGGTCCAGCTAACTATAATTTGGCTATTCCTCCTTACCAATTTCTTTCTGATACTTTGCTCAAAATAGGATAAGGTTATGACAAGGTTTTCTCCTTATTGTCCTAAAAATGCACTTGCCCGTTGGTTTGATAAGCGTTTTCCTCTTCCTCGTTTTTTTTATAATGCATTTGTGATTTTTCCTGTTCCGCGTAATCTTAATTACTTTTATACATTTGGCGGTATTTTGACCATTATGCTTGTGTCACAGCTTTTGACTGGTATTGTCTTGGCTATGCATTATGTTCCGGATATTCATTTGGCTTTTGAAACCAGTGAACGATTTCGGCGTGAAGGGCAGTTTGGTTGGCTTTTTCGTCCATGGCATTGTGTAGGCTCTTCGTTTTTTTTTATTGCTGTTTATATCCATTTGGCACGTGGACTTTATTATGGTTCTTATAAAAATATGCGAGAAATGGTATGGGTTACAGGTATTTTTATTTATATCATCATGATGGCAATAGCATTTTTTGGTTATGTGCTTGTTTGGGGGATGATGTCTATTTCAGCGGCTTCAGTGATTGCAGGGCTTTTAAAAACGATACCTTTGGTGGGGACATGGTTGCATGAGACACTTCTGGGTGGTTATGTCGTAGGACAACCAACGTTGAATCGTTTTTATGTTTTCCATTATGTTTTATCATTTATTTTGCTTCTTTTTGTGGGGCTGCATATTTGGGCAATTCATTGTGTTGGGCAAGGCAATCCAACGGGTCTTGCTATACAATCAGATAAGGAAACAGTTCCATTTTCGCCTTATGCGCTTATCAAAGATATTTTTGCTATTACTGTTTTTCTCATCTTCTTTGCCTGGTTTTTGTTTTATATGCCCGATTATATAGGGCAGGCTGAAAATTATAGTGTGGCAGATCCTTTAAAGGCACCTCTTCGTGTGGTTCCAGAATGGTATTTTTTGCCTTTTTATGCGATGCTTCGTGCTATAACTTTTGATATCGGTATTTTCTCTTCAAACTTTGTTGGCTTTGTTTTATTCGTCAGTTCGATTTGCATTTTAATTTTTGTGCCATGGTTAGACCGCTCTAAAATATGTTCAGCAAGATATCGACCTGTTTATAAAATTTTCTTTTGGGCGTTGGTTATTGATGTCGTTTTTCTTGGTTGGTTGGGGTCAAGAGAAATAAGTGACAAAATTCTTTTATGGACACAATTGGCTACGGTTTATTATTTTATATTTTTTTTGGTTATTTTGCCGATTTTGCCAGCGTTTGAAAAAAATTGTTCTCTTCCTTCTTCAATTATGCAAGATTTAAAACAGAAAAAAAAGAGACTATGGTAAATGTTTTTGTCGGGCTGGTTGTTATTGTTGCTATGAGTTTTTCTGCTCAGAGTTTAGCGAGTGATGCCTCTGATCAGGAAGAAGGATTTATTTCTTTTCCTTTACAGGTTCCTAAAAAACAAGAATGGAGTTTTTCAGGTCCATTTGGGCTTTATGATAAGGCGCAATTGAGGCGCGGATTAAAGGTTTATAGACAAGTTTGTTCCAGCTGCCATGGGCTAAAATATGTGGCTTTTCGCAATTTAAAAGATCTTGGGTATGATCAAGAACAGATCAAAGCTTTGGCGGGGCAATATGAAGTGCGCGATGGTCCTAATCGAGAAGGAAAATTTTTTAAACGTGCTGGGGTTGCAACGGATTATTTTCCTTCTCCCTTTTCACATGAAGAAGAAGCAAGATTTATTTTGAATAGTGCTTATCCTCCAGATTTGACATTGATGGCACGTGCACGTGGGGTATCTTTGCCGTTTCCTGCTTTAATTACTGATGCATTGACTCATTATGATACAGCTGGTCCAGATTATATTACAGCTCTTTTAACAGGATATCAGAAGGCACCGAAGGAGATAAAAATTGCGAATGGTTATTGGTATAATCCTTATTTTATTGCCGGTAATTCTTTAACTATGGCTCCTCCTTTGAGTGATGGTATGGTTACTTATGAAGATGGAACCCCAGAAATCATTGAACATTATGCGCGCGATGTTTCTGCTTTTTTGATGTGGGCTGCCGATCCTCATATGGAAATTCGTAAAAAAACCGGTTTTCGTGTTATTTTATTTTTAATCATTTTTGCAGGGCTTGTTTATATTTTAAAAAATCGTATTTGGTGTGGTTTAGAAGAAGAGTTAGAGAAAGGAATAAAAGACGAAATAAAGAAAAAAGGGTAAAGCGACAAGACTCGAAAGAGTATAGAGTATAAAAAGCATAAGGAACAAATCTTTTTATGATGCATTGAGGTTTTATAAAGTAAAAGCAAAGTAAAAATGGAGATGTTAAAATGAAAAAAATTGCATGTACTACTCTTATGTCAATTTTGATGGTTTCTAGTACTTATGCTCAGTCTTTTGAAGTGCCTTCAAAACCTGAAATGATCTCTTCGACGGGTATTGTACAGGTGGGGATAGATAAGTCTGTGCGTTATGTGACACCTTTAGCAACGGATTTTGTAGCTTCCAGTCTTATAGGCGCCAATGTATATAATATAGAAGATGAGAATATTGGTGAAGTAAAAGATATTATTTTACGTGAAAATAATATTGCAGGGTTTGTTATTGCTGTTGGTGGTTTTCTTGGCATAGGCGAGAGTTATGTGGTCGTTTCTCCAGAAACAATCCAGATGACAAATGATTATGGTAAATGGAAACTCATTACAAATGCGACAAAAGATTCTTTAAAGAACGCTCCAACATTTAAATACGAAGGGCGTTGGACACGCTAATTTTATATTTCTATTCTTTAATGGACCAAGCTGTTGCTATCACAATCATATGCTAGCAACAGTTTTTTTGTTCTAAAAACTCTTGAGAATTTTTGCGACAAGATTCCAAGGAGCTATTACCAAAGTTTTCAAGATAAACTATTAAGACAGAGTGAAGATTTAAGTATTATGTTTAAATAACATGATATCGCCATCTTGCACAATGTATTCCTTTCCTTCATCGCGGGCTTTTCCTGCTTCCTTTGCACCGCTTTCTCCACCCAGAGCAATATAGTCATTATAGCTGATGGTTTGGGCACGAATGAAACCGCGCTCAAAATCTGAATGAATAATACCAGCTGCTTGGGGAGCTTTTGTACCACGCGTAATTGTCCATGCTCGTGTTTCCTTAGGTCCACAGGTGAAGTAAGTAATGAGATCAAGTAAATGGTAACCAGCGCGAATGAGGCGATTGAGACTCGGTTCAAAGAGTCCTAGCGCATTGAGATATTCTGATGCTTCAGCATCACTCAGTTGTGTAATTTCCGCTTCGATAGAAGCAGAAATGATAATGCTTTGCGCATTTTGCTCTGTTGCCATTTTTTCAACTGTTTGGGTAAAGCTATTTCCACGAGCGGCGTCATTTTCGCTTACATTACAAACATAAAGTACAGGCTTGGAGGTTAAAAGATTCAAACTCTTAAGAATGTGGTGTTCATCGGAAGAAATATCTTTGAGTAATAACCGGACAGGGTTTCCCTGTTGCAGTATGTTTAATGCTTTTTCCATAATAGGTAAAATTGTGAGAGCTTCTTTGTCTTTTCCGGTTGCTCGTTTACGGATTTGTATGATTCGTCTCTCAAGACTTTCAAGATCTGCAAGCATGAGTTCGGTTTCAACCGTTGTCGCATCACAAACAGGATCAATACGTCCCTCTACATGGGTAATATCTTCATTTTGAAAACAGCGTAAAACGTGGACAATGGCATCGACTTCGCGAATATTGGCTAAAAACTTGTTTCCTAAACCTTCGCCTTTTGAAGCTCCTCGCACAAGCCCCGCAATATCGACGAAGTTAATGCGTGTAGGAATCATTTCTTTTGAACCAGCGATTGATGCAATTTTTTCCATTCGTAAATCTGGAACAGCAACTTCTCCGGTATTGGGTTCAATGGTACAAAAAGGATAATTGGCAGCCTGTGCAGTGGCTGTTTTTGTTAATGCATTAAAAAGAGTTGATTTCCCGACATTAGGTAATCCGACAATACCGCATTTAAAGCCCATGAGAGTCTTTCTTTTCTATTAATTTTATTGGTCAAGATAAAGCTTCCTTTTTATAGCATATTTTCAGAAGAGTTATAGTCCTGGTCTTGCGATAAGTGAGAAAAAAGTCTAAAGTAATAGGTATCTACTTTTTTACCTTAGTTCTTCTTACCTTATTGTTCTCCTTAGTTACAAGGATAAGAAAACTTCGAATTAATGTTAATATTGTGCTAAGTTTTTCATGGTATGCAAATCTGCATAAATAATTAATCGGAGAAAATAGAAGAGTGTTATCTCGTTGTGCCTTTTTAATTGCAGCACTTTTGGCTTTGGCTGGATGTGCTACACGTCAGTCAGATATGTCATCGGTACCTTTTCAACAAGTTCGATACATTCCACCAGAAATACAGGCTTTGTATGCTCCTGTAACGAATGAGACCTATTCGTTACCTGCTGTTGATCTTGCGACAATTGATCCAAAATATTGGCGACAAGAGGTGATTTATTATACATCTTATGCGCCTGGAACATTGGTTATAGATACGCAAGAGTGTTTTCTTTACCTTATTGGTGAAAATGGAAAAGCTTTGCGTTATGGGATTGGTGTCGGTAAAGAAGGCCTAGCATTTGAAGGTGAGGGGGTTATACAGCGCAAGCGTCGGTGGCCAAATTGGGCTCCTACTGCAGCTATGATGGCTCGAGAACCAGAACGTTATGGTCATCTTGGGAAAGGAATGCCACCAGGGCCCGATAATCCATTAGGTGCGCGGGCACTTTATTTGTTCAAAAATGGGAAAGATACACTTTTCCGTATTCATGGCTCACACGAATCGTGGTCAATTGGGCGTGCTATTTCAAGTGGGTGTATCCGTTTGCTTAATCAAGATATTATCGATCTTTATGATCGTGTTCCCATTGGTTCGCGTGTTGTGGTATTGCAAAACAATAGGAGTATTCCTACAGTTTATAGTCAACAATCAAATGGTTACGATCCGCTACAGTCGACCATTCAGCCAAATGATTTTTTTTAATTTAGGGGAGAAGATTGGAGAGAGCTGTGTTTGCTGTTCAATCTTCTCTTTCTCTCAAAAGAGAATATAAGCCTTTCTTTTTCAAAGGTGTATACAAGCTTGTATTCTGTTCTATTTTCTAGCTTCTCACGTTGCCAACAGATTTTGCCTTTGAGAAAGTTTATAAGAGGATTTTTTAAGAGTTTTTATTCATATTCTTCACGCGACTGGGACACGCAAGCTAATGGTTCTGATTGTGTTTTATCGTTTGTGAAACTTCATTCATAAAGAGGGATTTATCATCTTTTATAAGGAGAGCGATATTTTTTGCAATTGTCTCTAAGAGAGGGGATAACCATTCTTGATCAGATTTGGTAAAATTTCCCAGGACATGCTGATGAACAAGTTCTTTGCTTCCAGGATGACCAATTCCTATGCGTATACGACAATAGTCAGTACCACAATGGGCATCAATAGACTTAATGCCATTATGCCCATTATGTCCTCCACCAATTTTTATACGAACTTTCCCCGGTGACAGGTCTAGTTCATCATAAATGATGATCAAATTCTTTAAATCTAATTTATAAAATCGCAAAGCTTCACCGATAGCTTGACCAGAAAGATTCATGAAAGTTTGTGGTTTTATAAGAAAAATTTTCTCATTATTTATGAAACCATTGGAGATTTCTGCTTGAAACTTCTTTGACCATGGAGAAAAAGAGAAGGACTGATAAATGGCATCAACAGCCATAAAACCGATATTATGGCGGTTATTTTGATATTGTAAACCAGGATTGCCAAGACCAGCAATAAGCCACATGTGTATCTTCAGTCAAAGTATGAGTAAGGGTAATGTCTCATAAATTAAGGCGGAAAAATTCCCGCCTTTTGAGTTTTATGAAGTTTCCGTGTCTTCTTCATCATTTTCTTGTTCAGAAGTTTCATCGCTGACATCCATGCCAGCAGGAGCTGCAATGGTTGCAATGGTAAAGTCTCGATCTTGGATGATGGGAGTCACATCTTTTGGCAGTTGCACTGCTGAAATGTGAATAGAATCACCAATAGAGTAGCTGGAGAGATCAATTTCAATAGCTTCAGGAATAGCACTTGCTGGAGCTGTACATTCAATTTCGTGCCGAACAATATTGAGGACACCACCCTTTTTAAGTCCAGGTGCCGTATCTTCATTGAGGAAGTGGACAGGAATATTCACTTCTACAACGGATTTTGCTGAGATGCGCAAAAAGTCTACATGGAGGGGAAAGTCACGCACGGGATCTAATTGATAATCTTTTGGCAAAACCATAATTTTTTGCTTGTCAAGAATAATCGTTGCAATGGTGGTACGAAAGCCACCGGCATGAATTTTGTAGAAAATTTCTTTATAGGGAACTGTTATTGCCAAGGGTGGTTGTTTTTCACCATAAATGACAGCAGGAATAAGACCGTTGCGGCGAAGTTCACGGGAGGACCCCTTACCAACCCGCTCGCGTTTTTCGGCCTTAAGAGTGTAGCTTTTGCTCATAATTTAAGTCCTTTTTACATGATTGGAGATCCTTCAAAAACAGTAATAGTTTTTGCATGGATATGAAGATATGCGCTAACCAACAGCGATCACTCCATTCTGCGTTGCCTCCAAGGGTGTCTACGCAGAAGTTTGTTCTATAGTTCAAACTATTCATAGATGCAAGAGTTGTGGGAAAAATCGATGATTTCTACCGTTAAAAAGGAGGAAATGTTACAAATTACGGTGTGGATGGAGAATCAACCAATATGTGCTCAATATGTGCTGGCGCTGATATGTTCAAAATCAAACACTGGAGATGTTATGAAGGTTGAGATTGCCTTGGGTGAGATGTCAGAGAGTCGTGCTTTGCATAAATCGATGCCAGCACTTCTTGACTTGGAAGAATTATTGGCGACACGTCTTCTTGTACAAGGTAATTCTGGTTCAGGGAAATCACATCTTTTACGCCGTCTTCTGGAGCAAAGTGCTAAGTGGGTGCAGCATTGTGTAATTGATCCAGAAGGCGATTTTGTAACTTTGGCAGATAAATTTGGTCATGTTATTGTAGAGGCTCAACGTAGTGAATTAGAATTGACTCGTATTGCCCATCGCATTCGACAACATCGAGTTTCAGTGGTATTTAATCTTGAAGGCTTGGATACTGAACAACAGATGCGTGCTGTAGGGGCTTTCCTTGGGGCACTGTTTGATGTAGAACGTGATTATTGGTATCCTATGCTTGTCGTTGTCGATGAAGCACAATTGTTTGCTCCAACTGCAGCAGGAGAAGTTTCTGATGAAGCGCGTAAAATTTCTTTGAGCGCTATGACCAATCTTATGTGTCGAGGACGTAAACGTGGTCTTGCTGGTGTTATTGCGACACAACGTTTGGCTAAGCTTGCCAAAAATGTTGCTGCGGAAGCTTCAAACTTTTTAATAGGGCGGACTTTTTTAGATATTGATATGGTGCGCGCTGCTGATCTCTTGGGAATGGAGCGTCGCCAAGCGGAAATGTTTAGAGATCTTGAACGGGGAAATTTTATAGCTTTAGGCCCTGCTTTATCACGACGTCCCTTACCAATCATTATCGGTTCTGTTGAAACTTTGGCACGCTCTTCTAGCCCTAAATTAATGCCACTTCCAACAGAGCGGGATGATGTGCAAGAGCTCGTTTTTACTGCTTCACCAGAGGAAATTTTAACGCCATTTAAACAAACACGAGAGCCGATGAGGGAAAAGTCAATGCACGAGATGTTAGAGGAGGTAGTGCATAAAAAACAAGAGTTGTTGGAAGAAAACCCGAGTTTATTTCCTGAACTTTCTGATGTTGAGCGTGACGGCCAAGCAGAACATATTATTCGGGAGATTCTTGAGGATTCTGAGGCTTTTTATCGTTCAACAGCGGTGCTTTATCAAGATTTTTCAGTTCGTTGTCGTATCCATGGTATGTCAAAGGTTCCTTTTAATCTTTCACAATTTCGGCGTAAATTGGCTATTGCTCAGGCTTTTGTTGATGAACAAACGGCTGTCAGTGAACATTGGAAACATATTTTGCAGATATCAGAAAGTTTGGAAGAAGATGTTCAAGGAGTCTTCTTGAACGTGGCACAGGCCGCATTAGGGGGAAAGCCATGTCCATCTGATGCATTTTTAGCACGTCTTTATGGGACTCATTCTTTAAGCCGTGCACGCCGACTTTTAACCTACTTTGAAGAGCGTGGACTTATTGTTATTCACACGCATTTTAGTGGTCAACGTATTGTTGCCTTTCCTGATCTTGGTGTTGAAACAGCACCGGGAGACCCCAAGGAACCACTTTAACCAAATAAGCTGGAAACCGATTGTTCTGCTGCTGTCCTTGCTATTGCTTCTCCCATAAGGTCGGCAATGGGCAAAACACGAATATTAAGGGTTTTCTCAATAGCTTGTGTTGGCATAATTGAATCTGTAATAACCAATTCTTTCATCTCTGAATTGGCAATTCGCTCGATTGCATTACCAGAAAGAACACCGTGCGTGATATAAGCTGTGACACTATTGGCACCATGTTTAAGCAGAGCACTTGCTGCATTGCATAAAGTTCCACCTGAATCAACAATATCATCAAGCAAAAGGCAATCTTTTCCCGATACATCTCCAATGATATTCATAACTTCTGATTCACCGGGGCTTTCGCGACGTTTATCCACAATAGCGAGCAAACTGTTCAAGCGCTTGGCGAGCGAGCGAGCGCGAACCACACCACCCACATCAGGTGAAACAACGATAACATTTTCAAGAGAATAATGCACTTTGACATCGCGAGAAATGACAGGAACAGCATAGAGATTATCCGTAGGGATATCAAAAAAACCTTGAATTTGTCCTGCATGAAGGTCCAATGTTAAAACACGATGGGCCCCTGCTTCAGTAATGAGGTTGGCAACAAGTTTTGCAGAAATAGGAGTTCGTGGTCCTGGTTTTCTATCTTGGCGGGCATAGCCAAAATAGGGGATAACAGCTGTAATACGACGCGCAGAAGAACGACGAAGGGCATCAATCATGATGAGTAATTCCATCAAATGATCATTTGCGGGATAGGATGTAGATTGCAAAACAAAAACATCTTGTCCACGTACATTTTCATGCAGTTCTACGAAAATTTCTTGATCAGCAAAGCGCTTTACAGTTGCTTTGCCTAAGGGGATGTTCAAATAATTTGCAACATCTTCAGCTAGGCGTGGATTAGAATTTCCGCAGAAAAGTTTCATAGTAGAACCTCTGAATCATCATGGTGGGAATGCGACACGGTTTTTAATTTCTTTTTATTAAATTGCAAGAGAACAATTACAAAAGCCTTACAATTTTATCGATTATTATTAAAGAGCTATGCAGTATGTTTTCTCTTTTTCCAAAAGTTTATTACTTTTAGAGCAAAGTTTTTCTCCATGCGGTATATATATTGATTAAGCTTTTTGGTTATTACTTTATAAAAATACTTTCAATATGGGGAATGCTTCATATTTAAGATGAATGAAGGGGAGTAATAAAAGAAGTATCATCTTGCCTTCAATCATTATAACCAAACATTGAAAATGATCATAGCGAAGGCTATCATATTTTATGGGCTGCTAGATAATTTCGTGAAAAAAGCAAAGTACAATGGGGTTTATTTTTCCATTTGGGTAAAAAGTTTAGTTTTGCAGTTTTGGTATTGTTCTCAAGCATAAAAGGGGCTCATCTTTTGTTTTTCAGCATAATAGCAGAAATTTGCCGTCCGTAATCGGGTTCGTTACGGTGTATTGCACGGCGATAGGAGAAAAAACGCTGTTCATCTTGATAGGTACAAAGCTCTACACAAGAAGCATTAACACCTGCTTCTTTGAGTTGGTTTATAATAAATGCCCATAGATTAAAATAAAAGCGATTTATTTTGTCTGTTTTTAAAAAATATTTTTGGTATTTGCTGTGGTAATCAATAAATTGGTCGTAAAATTCATTTGTTACTTCATAGTGATAGGGGCCAATACAAGGTCCCAGGACTGCTGTTATTGATTGTCTTTTGGCTCCTTGTTTTTCCATAACAGCAATTGTTTTCTCGATAATTCCATTTAAGCTTCCACGCCAGCCAGCATGAGTTGCAGCGATGACTCTAGCTTGTGGATCAGCAAACAGAATGGGGCCGCAATCTGCTGTAAGAACCCCAATAACGAGTTCTGGGGTGGTTGTAACCAGAGCATCAGCTTGAGGAGGTGCACCGATAGTTGCTTGATGAGCTACGACAACGTTACAGGAGTGTATTTGATTAACTGTGACTAAATTTTGCGCTTCAATAGAAAAATAATTGGCAATCAAAAGACGATTCTGTACAATATATTCAAGTTGATCATTTGAACCTTTCCCAACATTAAGACTATGATAAAGATTTTTTGAAATACCACCTTGACGTGTAAAAAATCCATGTTTTATTCCATGGGGGTGTAAAGTAGAAAGATTTTTTGCAAGAATGGGATGAGGGATAGATTTCATAAAAGTTCCTTATGGAGATTATTTAAAGTGAGGATGGAGATGTTCATATTTGTCAATGAATATTTCAGATAATGATGTGCTTATTGACAAAAGCGCCGATCACCAAAATTGAGGAGGTATGGAGATGTTTTTATCACTGAAATGTAAAACTTTAAATAATTTTCCCATCTGATCTGGACCAGCGAGCCGTTCGATGTCTTGGCGGATTTTGTCTTGCAAAGGAGCACTTTTGCCAACTCCAAGCTGGTTTGCGCGCTCCAGTAGCCCCATTTTAAAAAGAAATTCTCCTTGCTCTAAGATTTCAGCAAAACAGCCTTGTTCAAGAGCTATGTTTTTTAAAAAAGAAAAATCAACATGGGATGTTAAATCATGTTCACCAGGGGCATCAAAAACATCACGAAATCTATGTTTTGAGAGTGCTTGCAAGGTATCGCCAAAGGCAAGCTCACAAGCACCATAGTCGATAAGTAAAGCAGAACCTGTCACTTGCACTAAATGGTGGCTGATTTGTTGCATGAATTGATGCCGTAAGGGGGCATGTTCAAAAATTGTTCCGTCAGGCACTTTAGAACAACAGGTTTGTAGACAAGAAGAGGGAAGTTTATGCGGGGCAGCAATAAAGATGAAATCTCCATTTTGATTGACTGTAATGCGGCGCTCTTTCCATTCTCCATTGACTTTAATATATTGGTTGATAGGGAGTGTATCGAGAAATTCATTAGCAATGAGGAAGAGAGGTTTTGAAGGAATTTGATTAAAATTTTCAATGCTATGGATTTGTTTTTGATAAGAGAAAAGGCGTTTTTTTTGTTCTTTTGCAAGTTTTTTGCTTATTTCGATCAGAAAAATTTCAGCAGCATTAAATGCCGTTTGAGAGAGCTTTTGGATAGTTCGCAAAATGTCATCCATCAAAGTTCCTCGTCCTGGACCTATTTCAGCGAGAATAAAAGGGTGAGGGCACCCTTGAGCTTTCCAGCTTGCAAGAGTCCAAATGCCAATCATCTCTCCAAATAATTGGCTTATTTCAGGTGCTGTAATGAAATCACCAGCATGTCCAAAAGGGGTTTGTGTGTGATAATAACCAAATTGGGGATCGGTGAGTGCCAACGTCATATATTGGCTAACAGTGATTGGTCCATTAAGGACAATAATTTCTTTAATTTTTTCTTTGAGATTGGCCATTTTCTGTCGATTTATATTTAAAGGCGTGGAGAAGAAGATAAAACCCTACAAGAAGCATGGGAAGAGATAAAGCCATGCCATAGGTAAAACCAGTAGAATGGAAAAGAGTCGAAAACCATTCTGGATCTTCTTGAGGCGCACGGTAAATTTCAGAAATGCTGCGTGTTACTGCGTAGCCTATAATAAATGTTCCTGATACAGTACCGGGACGTTTTAATGCTTTGAACCCAAAAATAAGAAGACACAGGATGATGAAGAGAAGAAATCCTTCCATAAATGCTTCGTAAAGCTGGCTTGGATGGCGCGGTAAATAGTAAGGATCGAGAGGAAAACAAACAGCCCAAGGACGTGTAGTAATATTACCCCATAATTCTTGGTTAATGAAGTTGCAGATTCGTACAATGCCGATACCAATAGGAGCACCTGCAGCAATGATATCAAACATGGCTCGTATGTTAATATGATTTTTACGGGCAAACCAGATCATAGCAATGATAATACCAATAAGTCCGCCATGAAAGGACATTCCCCCATCCCATACGGCAATAATAGCACTTGGATGATTAAAATAGTAAATGGGATCCCATACAAGAACTTGTCCTAAACGCCCTCCGACAACAACACTTATGGCAGACCAGACAACAAAATCTCCGATCTTTTCTTTATCCATAGGAGGGTGGCCTCTATACCATAGAGATGTTTTTTTTAATAATTTTTGCGCATACCACCAAGCAAAAAGAATACCCAGCACGTAACCAAGTCCATACCAATGAAGTGTTACGGGACCTAGCTGGATAATAACAGGATCAAGAAAAGACGGAAAAGCAATGGCTGGACAAGACAAATTGTTCATGAGTTAAGCATCTTACATTATACGAGATGAATATGAAGTGACTCTGATGGTCAGAAATGACAGATGAATACACAATGGTCAAGTCAGTAGGGAGGCTAGTCAGAAAGGGAGATAGATTTCCACTGATTTATCGTGGTAAAAATATGGTGATAAAAGGAATATTAAAAAATCTTAAACAAAATCATTAAGAAAAATCTGCACAGTATGTAAAATATAGAGTAAAAGGAACAAATTACAGTATCTAAATGTTATGAGAATACGCTATAATGCGTGCGTCAATAATTAAAATTTAAGGAAAAAGGTTATGCGTAATGGATCAAATCGTATTCTTGATGAATTAGCAAAATTAGCAACGGATGCTGCTGACGTTGCGCAAGGCATACGACGTGAAGCTGGAACAGCTTTTCGTGTGCAGGCTGAAAAGATAGCAAACAAACTTGATCTTGTTTCTCGCGAAGAGTTTGAGACTTTTAAGGAGATGGTGCTGAAAATCCATGCTGATAACGCTGATCTGAAAAGACGCCTTGATGATTTAAAAAAAGATGATTAAAAAAAAACGCAGACACAAAAAAGTAAAATAGTTTTAAAAAAAGAATCTTCAAAAAAATATCCCCAATTTTTCAATATGATGCGTGAAACTAAAAAATGCTTAATCTTGAGTCTGTTAGAGCGGAGCATTTGTTTATTTTTGATTTTTTTTGGGGGTAAAGTACATTTTTTTGAATCAGGGGGGCTGGCGCTATGAAATTGTATCAATACACTGAAAAGACTTGATGATTCGTTTTATGACTATCAGGTTGCCCTAAACAGCGCGATTGTGTTCTGGGTGTTTGTGTACTGTCGATGTTTTTATGTGTATTTGTTTGGTGTAAAGGTTCTGATTGTAGCAAAATATTGTTACAGTTTAGACGGTTTATATTCTGTTGACAATGTTTTAAGATGATTGAGGATTGTGATGAGGCTTGCATTTTGCGCCACAGAAAGAAAAGAGCACCCTGTTGACTTTATCGAACAGATTGCCTGTGAATATGATTGGTCGTTTGAGCGGGATGCACAAGATGAAATTAGCGTTTGTGTGGAAGGAAGACGCGCAAACTATCGTCTTGCTTTTTCATGGATGGAAGAGCATGAAGCACTTCATTTAGCTTGTTCGTTTGATCTTTCTATTAAAAATGCTCGAACAGCTGAAATACAGCGCTTATTGCTAGCAATTAATGAAAAGTTGTTGTTGGGACATTTTGATTACTGGCAAAGGAATAATTCAGTTATTTATCGACAAGGTCTTCTTTTGGCTGGTGGGATGCATCCATCTCATATACAGGTTGAAACATTGTTGATACATGCACTTAAAGCCTGTGAAAGCCATTATGTTGCATTTCAGATGGTTGCTTTGTCGGGAGAAAGTGCTTACAAGGCACTACAGTACACTTTGTTTGAAACTGTAGGGAATGCCTAAAATATACAGTCTGTTATTTTTACAGACGGTTTGCGGAAATATTGCTCATAGGGGGACATTAAGAATAGCGCGCACTCCCCCGAGTGGGCTCTCATCTAATTGTATATTGCCACCATGGCTGCGTGCTATGTCTTGAGCAATAGAAAGACCAAGTCCTGTTCCACTTGCATCTTGATTTCGCGCTTTATCAAGTCGAAAGAATGGCTTAAAAACTTCTGTGCGCATATTTTTATGAATTCCAGGTCCATTATCATCGATTATTAATATAAAAGATTCTTGTTGAGAGTTAGCGGTTAGTTTAACGGTCGTGCCGTAACAAAATGCATTTGATACAAGATTGCTGACCAAGCGTGTAAAAGCACGGGGACGTACTTGTATTTCTGTAGGACCTTCAATGGTGTAAGAAAATTGACGTTTGTGAAGACGAGCATCGGTGGAGAATTTTTGCATAAGAGCATTTAAATCAAAAGTCTTGACACTTTCACTTCCTTCACCACGAGCAAAAGCAAGATAATCTTCTAACATATTTTGCATGTCACTTACATCTTGCTCAAGCGGTTTAATATCAAAGTCAGTATTTACTAATGCCAGCTGAAGTTTAAAGCGTGTAAGAATGGTTCTTAAATCATGACTTACTCCTGAGAGCATCATGGTACGTTGTTCAATTTGGCGTTCAATACGTTCACGCATGCGTAAAAAAGCGATGCCTGCACGACGGACTTCATCAGCTCCTTGTGGTTGAAATCCTTTTGGTAAAGGACGACCGCGTCCAAAGCTTTCTGCTGCTTCAGCCAATTGTTGAATCGGTTTGATTTGATTGCGTAAAAAGTAAATTGCTATCAGCAATAAAACAAGAGCTGTTCCTACCATCCAGCTTAAAAAAATAGCAGTATTGGAAGCATAGGCTTGGCTGCGTGGAGCAAAGACGCGTAAAATGTTGTGACCAAGGTGGATACGGATTTCAACAAGATCAGAATCTCCTACGGTATCGATCCAGAAGGGACGGTTAATTTGGCGGGTGATTTCTTCACTTAAAAAATAGTCAAGAATTGCAAAAAATGGCTTAGGTCCTGGAGGGGGTAAGGAGGTAGGAGATAGAATAGAAATATTTAATCCCATACGTTGTTGTGCAATACGCTTGATATCTTCATAGTTATCTTGTTGGGGATATGTTTCAAGAATATCAATAATGGCTGAAATATCATGCACGACAGCCGTTGAAAGACGCTCGGTTACCATTTGCCAATGGCGTTCCATAAAGACATAAGCAATGACCGTTTGCAGAAGCACCATGGGAGCAATGATAATGATCAAAGAGCGAGCATAAAGCCGTTTAGGCATTTTTTTCGTTAACCATCGAAGAAAAAATCTTAAAGGTTTGATCATTCTTGTGCCTATTCAATAGAGAGTTTATACCCTATTCCTCGCACGGTTTGGAGCCATATAGGCAGTGCTGGATTTTTTTCGATTTTACGACGAAGGCGGTTGATCTGCACATCAATGGCACGTTCACCTATATTGCTGTCATCGGTCGCGAATTTATGGCGCGGAATTGTGTCGCCTGCATTTTCGGCAAAAATGATCATCATTTCTTGTTCTTTATCTGTTAATTTAATAATTTCTCCTCCTTTTTTGAGTTCGCGTCGTGAAATTGAAAATATATAAGGACCAAAAACTATTTGCTCAATTTTGGGTTGGTGAGGGGGAAAACCACGTCGTAAAATGGCGTTGATGCGAAGGAGAAGTTCACGAGGGTCAAACGGCTTAGCCAGATAATCATCTGCCCCTGCTTCTAATCCACGGATACGATTGTCTATTTCTGATAAAGCTGTTAACATAAAGATAGGGACATCTTTTGTTTGGCGGAGTGAATGAGTGAGATCAATACCGTTTTCGCCAGGCATCATGACATCAACAATAAGAAGATCAAAATCTAAACTTGCTAACAGTCGTCTTGCTTCATTCGCATTAGCTGAAACTGAAACACGAAATCCATTTTTAATGAGAAACTGAAATAAAAGATTGCGAATACGTGTATCGTCATCAATCACAAGAAGGTGAGGGGCATCGTCACACAAAACTTGAACGTGATTGCTCATTCTTAAAAAACCTTGATAAAAATTTAGTTTACACAAAATGCAAGTTTACATAAGTTGTATAAAGCTGTCGAGCAGCACCTTTACCTTAAAGGAAAGAAAGTTTTATTTATAAATTTAAAAAAGTTATTTTTGAAAAGGATATTATGGGTAGTCTTAATATACATATTATTCCAGTTACGACATTCCAACAAAATTGCACTTTGCTTTTTGATAGTGAAAGTAAAACGGGGGTTCTCGTTGATCCTGGTGGTGATTGGCCACGAATTCAAGACGTAATCGAAAAGAATGGTGTTATCGTTGAGGCTATTTGGATAACACATGGTCATTTTGATCATGTAGGAGCAGCAATGCAAGTGAAAGAAGCGCTTAATGTAAAAATTATCGGTTCACATCGCGATGATAAGCCTGTGATGGATGCCGTGAGCGAAAGCGCAAAAAATTATGGCATCACTGATGCTTGCATCTGTATTCCTGACCAATGGTTAGAAGATGGTGAGTGCGTTCATTTTGCTGGACATGTGTTTAAGGTTTTTCACACCCCAGGACATTCCCCTGGTCATGTTATTTATTTCAATGAAAAAGAGCGCTTAGCCCTCTTGGGTGATGTTCTCTTTCGTGGTTCTATTGGACGTACGGACTTCCCCTTCTGTTCTTATGAAAAATTGATGCAATCTCTTCGAGAAAAAGTTTTACCCTTAGGCGATGATGTTTGTTTTATCTGTGGGCATGGTCCCAAAAGTAGCATAGGCTATGAGCGCCAAAATAATCCTTTTCTTCAAGATTTTAATATATGAGCAAATAAAAAAAACGCTTTGAAGCGTTTTTTTTTGCCATTTAAGACTTTTTAGTAGGGCAGAACAGAAGTTAATTTATTGGGGCATAACAAACGTGTTCCAAACCATTACGGTCTCGGAAAGTTCCTGTTTTAGGGTTGAAAGAACGGTATTTTTTCTTGCAATAGTTAAGCCAATCAGATTCTAATGATTGTTGTACTGGCTCATATTCCACCGTTTGCGGAGCTTCATAAATTATCTGTTCCTGTGGAACCTGTTGATATACAATTTGATGCTGTGGTGCGGTTTGATAAACAACTTGTGGCTGTTCTGATTTTTTAAAAATTTTGCCGAGAAGTGCACCTGCTGCAAGAGCAAGAATGCCCATTGCTAAAGCTTCTCCTGAGTTATTTATATTAATACTACTGTGTTTTGTCTTTTTGCGCTCGACATAATGATATGTCTTGTGTTCAACATGATGGTGTTGTTGTGCTCCCCATTTATGGCTAACATAATGACGCGTGTGGGGATTATCAAAAGAGTGATGTTCACTATGAGAAAAATGGGAGCTAAAATTGTGAGACGGTAAACCAGCCTCCCTTCTCATGTCATAGTTATGATACCATGCCATATCTGCAAGCGTTGGATTTAATGGCATCAAAACGGTTGCAGTAGACATTGCTGATAATACCGCTAATCTGAAGAGTTTTTTCATAATGATGCTCCTTGTGTAAATTCGTATTTTTCACATCCTACACGTTTCAAACTGAATAGAGACTGAACAATTTTGGACTTTATTGTGACAAAAAAATAAAAATTCATTTAGTTAAAACATTGCCGGTACAGTAAAATAAAATCATGACAGAATTTTGATTTCAATTAATGTACTCTTCTTAAGGTTAATTAAGCAGCTTGTATTTAGAGCACCAGATTTTTTACTATTGGTTATAAATTATTTATTGATGAGTACTTTTTATTGCTTGATACAATATGAATTGAACAATAGGTGTATGAACAAAAGTTATCGTTTTTTATTATAGGCTTATGGTGCTAACATAGAACCTTATTTGTGTGATTGAATACAGTCCTGTTTGACTACTCTCTTGTGAGGCTAAATATTGAGTTCGATATCATATTATAACTGTATAAATATAATATATTGCGGGAACTTTTTTGATATATGGGAAACATTCTTGTTGGGATATGGCTGTTAGTTTGACAGTATTGGCATGACAAAATGCATTTGACACAATATTGCTGATGAGACGCGTGAAGGCACGTGGACGTGCTTGTATTTGTGTAGGGCTTTCAATGGTGTAGGAAAATTGGCGTTTGTGAAGATGTGCATCGGTAGAGAATTTTTGCATAAGAGCATTTAAATCAAAAGTTTTAACACACTCACTTTCTTCACTACGGGCAAAAGCAAGGTAATCTTCTAACATATTTTGCATGTCGCTCACATCTTGTTCAAGCTGCTTAATATCAAAGTCAGTATTTGCTAATGTTTGCTGAAGTTTAAAACGGGTGAGAATGGTTCTTAAATCATGGCTTACACCCGAAAGCATCGTGGTGCGTTGTTCGATATAGTTAGAAGATGGTGAGTGTGTGTATTTTGCTGGACATAAGTTTAGGGTTTTACATACACTGGGGCATTCCCCTGGTCATGTTATTTATTTCAATGAAAAAGAGTGCTTAGCCTTCTTGGGTGATGTTCTCTTTCGTGGTTCTATTGGACGTACGGACTTCCCCTTCTGTTCTTATGAAAAATTGATGCAATCCCTTCGAGAAAAAGTTTTACCCTTAGGCGATGATGTTTGTTTTATCTGTGGGCATGATCCCAAAAGTAGCATAGGCTATGAGCGCCAAAATAATCCTTTTCTTCAAGATTTTAATATATGAGCAAATAAAAAACGCTTTGAAGCGTTTTTTTTTGCCATTTAAAACTTTTTTAGTAGGACGGAACAGAAGTTAATTTATTGGGGCATAACAAATGTGTTCCAAACCATTACGGTCTCGAAAGGTCCCTGTTTTAGGGTTAAAGGAACGGTATTTTTTCTTGCAATAGTTAAGCCAATCAGATTCTAATGATTGCTGGAGTGGCTCATATGCCACCGTTTGCTGCACTTGATAAACTCTTTGATTTTGCGGAACTTTTTGATAAATTACCTGATTTTGTGGTACTATTTGATAAACCACTTGTGGCTGTTCTGGTTTTTTTAAAATTGTACCAAGAATCGTACCTGTTGCAAGACCAAGAATACCCACCGCTAAAGCATCTCCTGAGTTATCTATATGAATATTACTGTGTTTTGTCTTTTTGCGCTCGACGTAATGATATGTTTTGTTTTCAACATGATGATAATGGTGGTGGTGGTGGTGGTGATGTTGTTGTTCCGTCTTACTCTGTTTGGCTACAGACCTTTCATGTTTGGCTTTAAATCTTCTCTTGTCGTCATCAGAACTCTTGTGGAAATCATCAACAAACTTTTGGAAATCATCAGATAAAAAGCTACGTTTTTTATCAGAACAATGGGAGCGAGAAAAACCGCAAGGCAGAATATCAGCTTTCTTCCTCATTTCCCTTATCGCATCATCTGTTTCTTTACGCATCTTCCTCATCATATCATCTATTTCTCTCGAGATAGAGTCACTACGATTCCATGCCATATCCGCAAGCGTTGCATTTAGCGGCATCAAAACGGTCACAGTTGACATTGCTGATAATACCGCTAACCTGATCACTTTTTTCATAATGATGCTCCTTGTGTAAATTCGTATTTTTCACATCCTACACGTTTCAAACTGAATAGAGCCTGAACAATTTTGGGATTTATTGTGACAAAAAAAATAAAAATTTATTTAGTTAAATCTATCGCCGAGACAGTAAAATGAAATCATAACAGAATTTTGATTTCAATTAATGTACTCTGCTTGAGGTTAATTAATAAGTTTGTATTGAGAGTCCACGATTTTTTACTATGGAATATAAACTCTTTATTTAGGGATAATTTTTTATTGTTTGGTACAATATGAATTGAACAATAGGGATATGAATAAAAGTTATCATTTTTTATCATAGGCTTATGGTGCTATGATAAAGTCTTATTTTACTTTATTTGTGTTATAGGACAGTGTCCTATTTGAATATTTTCTTGTAAGGATAAATAATATTGAGTTAGATATCAGAGTATAACTGTATAAATATAATATATTTTAGAAATTTTTTATAAAATGTTCTCTCTCATGTTGTTTTAGACAAATTGAAGCACCCTTGATGTTGGAGGTTGTCTATTTTTCGGATAACGCTGTTTGCTTTTGAGCTTTCGTCTTTTTTTAGAAGAGCTGAAGATTATTTTATGCGGTTTGAAATTTTTTGCTCCTTCATTGATTGCGTTTTTTTCGTTTTATTGTTGCTTGATTAGGGGTGTTTTTACGAGATTTTCCTTTTTGATTTTCCAAAATACCAGTGTCCATAGTTGGTCCCATGTGTGCAAGGTCTGGTTTGGAGAAAAGACTTGGTTGTAATACGCGCTCATGGGTGGATTGTTCGCTATGATGTGTTAAGGGATTTTCCGTGAGTTCTAGTTCTATCTTTTGTAATTGTTTGATTTCATCGCGAAGGTGTGCTGCTTCTTCAAAATTAAGATCAGCAGCTGCTTCATGCATTAATTTTTCGAGGTGTTTAATATGAGATGCTAAATTGTTGCCAACCATATTTTTTTTCTCGATGACATCAGGGATATTTGTATGAATATGGTTGTTTTCATAGCCTGAATTAAGAATATCTCCGATATTTTTTTTGATACTTTTCGGTGTGATATGGTGTTCTTCATTATAGGCTATTTGTTTTTGTCGACGTCTTTGTGTTTCCAGTAAGGCTCGTTCTATGGAACCAGTGATCGTATCTGCATAGAGGACAACACGGCCATCTACGTTACGTGCAGCACGTCCGATTGTTTGTATGAGGGAAGTTTCAGAGCGCAAAAAGCCCTCTTTATCGGCATCTAGAATGGCAACAAAACCACATTCTGGAATATCTAAGCCTTCTCGGAGCAAGTTAATACCGATGAGGACATCAAAGATGCCAAGCCGAAGATCGCGTAGAATTTCAATGCGCTCTAATGTATCAATGTCAGAATGCATATAGCGTACACGAATGTCTTGTTCGTGGAGATATTCAGTTAAGTCTTCGGCCATACGCTTTGTGAGAACTGTCACCAATGTACGGTAGCCTTTTTGAATTGTTTTACGAATTTCATTCACAACATCATCGACTTGATTTTTGGCTGGACGAACCTCTGTTGGTGGGTCAACAAGCCCTGTGGGGCGAATAACTTGTTCTGCAAAAGTACCGTGAGATTGTTCTATTTCCCACCGTCCAGGTGTTGCGGAGACAGCAATCGTTTGTGGGCGCATAGCATCCCATTCTTCAAAGCGCAAAGGACGGTTATCCATACAAGAAGGGAGGCGAAAACCATATTCTGCTAAGGTTGCTTTTCTGCGAAAATCACCTCGGTACATACCACCAATTTGGGGAATGGTTACATGGCTTTCATCGATAAAAACAAGAGAATTGAGTGGAATATATTCGAATAAAGTTGGGGGTGGTTCACCGGGATTTCGTCCTGTTAAATAACGTGAATAATTTTCAATTCCCGGACATGAACCGGTGCTTTCCAACATTTCCAAATCAAAAACTGTACGTTGTTCTAAACGTTGTGCTTCTAAAAGACGTCCAGCTTCGTTCAACTCATCGAGGCGTTGAACGAGTTCCATTTTGATAGATTTCATCGCTTGGTTAAGTGTTGGGCGTGGTATTACGTAGTGTGAGTTGGCATAAATTTTAATTGATTGAAGATCGCCTGTTTTTTGTCCGGTGAGAGGATCAAATTCCGTAATTGTTTCCACTTCATCGCCAAAGAGCGAAATACGCCAAGCACGATCTTCAAGGTGGGCAGGGAAAATTTCGATTGTATCCCCTCGAACACGAAAGGAACCACGAACGAAGTTGATATCTTGTCGATAATACTGTTGAGAGACTAAATCAGCCAAGAGTTTTCGTTGATTGAGTTTGTCTCCTTTTTCTATTTCGAAGGTCATGGCCGTATAGGTTTCTACGGAACCAATTCCGTAGATGCAGGAGACAGATGCGACGATAATAACATCATCACGCTCTAAGACAGCGCGTGTTGCAGCATGACGCATCCGGTCGATTTGTTCATTAATTGAGGATTCCTTTTCAATATAAGTGTCTGAGCGTGCAACATAGGCTTCTGGTTGATAATAGTCATAATAGGAAACAAAATATTCGACGGCATTATGGGGAAAAAAACTTTTAAATTCCCCATAAAGCTGCGCTGCTAGAGTTTTATTGGGAGCTAAAATCAGAGCTGGACGCTGTGTTTTTTCAATGATATTGGCCATTGTATAGGTTTTCCCTGAGCCGGTAACACCCAAAAGCACTTGTGTACGTTCATTTTTTTGAATTCCCTCAACCAGAGTTTTAATGGCTTGAGGTTGATCTCCCGCTGGTTTAAAAGATGTTTCGAGTTGAAATGGAATACCACCTTCAGATTTTTCAGGACGAATGGGGCGGTGAGGTGTCCATAATGCACCATTCTTAAAAAGAGGATTACCTGAAGCAATAAGAGCAGAAAGAGCTTCTACTGTTGCAGTAACACCATTTTTCATTGTTGTATCCTTTGATAGAAAAGTGCTGGTGATTTTAAAGAAAATACTAATTTTTACAAATTTATTACGACAACAGCAAAACGTTATTGAACAGATTTATTTTGGTTTATTAGAGCTTTCATTAGGATATTGATCAAGTTTTTATGAGACAAATTCTTCGAAGTATTTCTTTGGAAGGAGCATATTTGTGGTTGTTCGTGAACACTATTGCATTTTTGCCATGATGATATTTAAGAGGGCATAAGTTATTATGGCTGTTATGGAGAATAATCGGTACGTTTGGGCATTAAAGACATTGTATATGTGTGATAAAGATCATTTCCATCTTTAAATGAAAGATAACGAGATGACACCCAACCTATTTGAGTGTTATATCGGATATGGCACCAATTTCCTTCACAGTTTTTAACAAAAACTAATTCTCCAGCAGAGATTAAGCCGCAAAGTGCATATTGAGTGCTGGGACCTGTTCTAAAATTAAGATTTCTCGTAACAAAAGCATCTGCTGCCTCTGATATTGTTGTGGCTAAAAAGAAAGAGCCAAACATAAAAAAAATGACGATTTTTTTCATTTTTCTGTAAAGAATTTCTTTAGAGATTTTCTATCCTTCTCTCTTCATATTCTATATAATTTCTTTTACTAGATTATGATAAAACAGAAAAAAATACAATTCTTTCTTCTTTAGGACACTTTAAAGAGAAGAGTGAAGTTTAACGTTTTAAACACCAAAATGAGATGTTTTAATCACTATTTGTGCATGTTTTGTTTCCTTTATTTATTTTTATATGGAAAACAGCGATACTGTACTATATAATAAAAAAGATCGTAGTTTTCGGATTCCAAAAGTAATTTTGGAAGCCGTTTTTTGTATTTTTATTAAACCTTCCGTGTAATAGAAAGGGACGGATTATGGAAAAAGTTCCGATGACTACAGCTGGTTTTGAGAGTCTTAAAGAAGAGTTGCGTTGGCGTCAACAACAGGAGCGTCCGCGAATTATTGAAGCAATTTCTGAGGCGCGTGCGCATGGTGATTTATCTGAAAATGCTGAGTATCATGCAGCTAAAGAAGCGCAAAGTCATAATGAGGGGCGTATAAATGAGCTTGAAGATTATATCGCACGAGCAGAAGTTATAGATGTCTCGCGTCTTTCAGGTGACAAAATAAAATTTGGCGCAACCATTAAACTCTTGGATGAGGACACTGAAGAAAAAAAAGTGTATCAGATCGTAGGAGATCAAGAAGCTGATGTAAAGGTTGGTAAAATCTCTATTTCTTCGCCTATCGCACGTGCACTTATTGGCAAGCAAGAAGGTGATGTGATTGAGGTGAATGCACCAGGTGGTGCGCATAATTACGAGATCATTAAGGTTCAGTACATCTAAATAACATATGGATTATTATGCGTGTATCTTTGGACGAAACTGAAATTATTGCGCCTCACTTTAAAAGGCGTTTGTCGGGAGTAACATCTACGATTATTCAGCTTATTCCACTGCAACGCGAACAGGGTGTGCGTATATCCACTTTGGGGTTTGGTTTACCACGAACTTTACCGACACTTGCCTTTAAGGACCTTTTCGGACTTTGGAAAAGTCCGAAAGGGAAGCCATTTCGTATTTGGCATGCACGACGCAATATTGAGATGCTTTGTGGGATCTTTTTGCGCGATGTTTTGCGAATGAAGCTTAAACTCATCTTTACTTCGGCATCTCGACGCGAACACAAGCCTTTTACCAAATGGTTGCTTCGTCGTATGGATAAAGTTATCGCTACTAGTGTATGTACGGGAACCTATCTAGAAGTGCCTCATAAGGTTATTATGCATGGAGTGGATATTAGGCGTTTTTCACCCCCCAAAATTCCTGATGATTACTTTCCAGCAACTGGGGTGCCAGGAAAATATGCGGTAGGATGTTTTGGGCGCGTGCGCTATTTAAAGGGTACTGATTTGTTTGTGGACGCGATGATAGCATTATTGCCTGACTATCCCGAATGGACAGCACTTATCGCTGGTCGGGCTACAGAACAGCATTATGGTTTTGAAAAGAAATTACGACAGAAGATTGCTGAAGCTGGTTTAAACGACCGCATTATTTTTCTTGGTGAAAGGCTTGATATACCTGTGTGGTATCGCCGTTTATCACTTTATGTAACTCCTTCTCGTTTGGAAGGTTTTGGTCTGACACCATTGGAGGCAATGGCATCACAGACGGCTGTAGTGGCGAGTGATGTAGGAATTTTTAAAGAATTGGTGGTCGAGGGAACAGGAACGGTTGTTCAAGCAGGAGATGGAGCGGCTTTAACAGCAGCAATTGAACCTTATTTTGCTGATGTAGAAAAAACATTGGCCGCCGGAAAGAAAGCTTTAACCCATGTTCGTACGCACTTTCCTTTGGAAAAAGAGGCAAGCAAGATT
Source organism: Bartonella sp. AP7XZML (assembly GCF_042195745.1). Classification (NCBI taxonomy): domain Bacteria; kingdom Pseudomonadati; phylum Pseudomonadota; class Alphaproteobacteria; order Hyphomicrobiales; family Bartonellaceae; genus Bartonella; species Bartonella sp. AP7XZML. The sequence goes on along the minus strand of NZ_JBHIOT010000095.1, from coordinate 92,950 downwards.
GAAAGTGTTTACAAAGAACTGTTTGCAGAAAAAAGACTTTGATTATTATATCAAAAATCTTCTTGAGGAATGGTAAAAAGTATTTTCCTTAAAGGTTTTTCATAGTTATCAAGAAAACAGCTCAATGATATAAATGTTATTTTACAAAATTTATATTGTCTTTAGTAGAACACTATAAGAAGTTCCCAAAATTTTGGATAAAAGATTAAAAATGTATACGCTTGAGAGCGATATGTAGTTTATGATAAAGCATACTAGGAGAGAAGAAAGCTACTTTTATTCATTGATATTTTAGAATAAGAAAATAATGCTTTAACTCAAGTCTGGGGATTTATGCACTATCTTATACGGGGTCGTGCTGATATTGTTCGTTTTGTAAGACTTAAATAGATAGCAAAAAAAACGTTTTTTTGTCTTAAAAAGATAATGATGGTATCTCCATGGATAAAATAGTCGTACATATTTTCAATAAATTCATAATAAGATGGATTTAAGATCAATATATATATATATGATTTTTATAGATAATTTACCTTTTCAATTTGAATAAGAGCTTTGAGTACCGTAAGATTTTCTCATGTAAAATCTGTTGATATTAACAATGAGAGCTATCTTCTTGTACATCACAATTGGAAGAAGGCATGTGGTGGATAAAAACTATTGAAGACAAGGTGTAAAGAGATTTCTTATAAATTGTCTGAAATGCAGTCTGTTGCAACATTAACAGCAGAAAAATAATATGATGGTGCTAATTGTATCTTATGTTGTGGTTTCGGCATGCACTTTAATTATTTAAGTAAAAATGATGGGACCAATCAGATCTTATACCTTTCATAAGAATTGTCGTGAAATGAATAAGATGAGTATTATGAGATGTTTTTTAACAAGCTTGTGAATTCGTAATAGAATGGCATTCTATTTTCCATAAGGATGTTACTCTATTAAAGAGAAAAAATATTTTTATCAGCAAATATTCATATTTTTTGCATTAGAAATTATTCATAAAAAAGGATGTTTTATGTGTCCATTTTTATTGATAAAAGGGCTTAATAGAGCAAAGAGTTATATGTTATGAATATGAAAGCTTTTGGTATTTTATTATTCTTGCCGAATTATTTTTATGTTAACTTGTATAATCATCTATATGATAATTTGATTGAAATTTCAGAAAATCTTCGGTCGATTGAGTGAAGGTTGAATATTATTATGCATATTGTTCATACTTTTTATCTTGGTAGAATAAAGTGTTATGTATTAAAATTGTTCACGCCAGAAAGCGGGAATAAAAAGGACGAATATTGTTATGATTTCAAGGCGTCCAGCTAACATTAGAAAACTTAAAATCCATAAAGCATGGTCGTTGATTGTAGAGAAATTACCAGTGGGGCCAATAATATCTCCAAAGCCTGGACCAACATTTGAAAGTGCGGTTAAGACCCCCGTAAAGGCAGAGGTAAAGTCAAGACCGGTTGTAAGCAAAAGTGCAGTGCCGATAACAAGGCAAAACATATAAAGACAGACAAAAAACAAAACGGCTTGAGCAACATCATTTGATATATTTGAGTGATCGTAGCGCGCTTTTACAACGACATTAGGAGAAAGAAGTTTTTCTATATTTGTTTGTGTAATACGCCAAAGAATAATGAGGCGATTGATTTTCATGCCACCAGAAGTAGAACCAGCACATCCGCCTGTAAAAGAAACAATAAAGAAAATTCCAAGCGCAAACGGTCCCCAAAGTTGATAATCTTCAGCGCTGTAACCGGTGGTGCTAATAATGGATGAAAGGTGAAAAATGACATCAAGAAAAATCAAGTGGAACGCGCGATGATCATAAAACCGTAGCCATGCCGCTAAAGCAAAGCTGAAAAGGAGAACGATATGGAGAAAAACAATCACTTGTGGGTCAAGGAAGCGTTTGGAGTGTCCAGGAAGGACTAATTTAACATAAAGTACGAAAGGTAAAGCAGAAAGCAACATGAAGATTGTTGAAATAATTAAGATGGCTGGTGTATCAGAAAAATAGCCAAAAGAAGCATCATGCGTTGAAAAACCAGCTGTTGCTACTGTACTCATTGCATGGTTAATGGCATCAAATAAATTCATGCCTGCAGCAAAATAAGAAAGCATACAAGCCAATGTTAACCCAACATAAGCGATGATAATTCCGTTAGCAATTTGGTTGATGCGAGGCAATATTTTTTCAGATTTATCAGATGATTCCATATGAAAAAGTCGCACGCCACCCACACGCAGTGAAGGCAAAATTAAGAGGGCTAAACCGATAAAACCAATGCCCCCAATCCAGCATATAAGAGAACGCCATAATAAAATACTTCGCGATAAATTATCAAGATCAGAAAGGACTGTGGAGCCTGTTGTTGTAATTCCAGAAACAGATTCAAAAATGGCTCCTGCTAGAGAAATGGGAAGAGGAGAAAGATAAAGAGGTAAGGCACCTACGATGCTTCCTGTAAGCCAAAGACAAACAGTGAGCATAAAGCCAAGCCGTGCTGAAAAGCGACAAGTAGCTCCCTTAGTTGCTAAAAGAATCAGCGTTGCCAACATGGTGGTTATGGCACAAGAATAGAGAAAGCTTATCCAATTACGATTGTTGTCGTGCAAATCCACAAAAATTGGCAAAAGCATTGCTCCTCCCATGATTAAGGCAAAACGTGCACAGACATTGATAATAAATTGAAAAATGATCGTTCCCTATCTTTGTATCTCTTTTTATTATGGTTTTGTGCTCATAAGAAGTTACATTTCTCTCTTTATAGGATAAGGATTAATTCTTAACATTAGCGTGCCTTGATGAATTAGTAATCAGACCTTTTCATAAAACTTGAAAAGAAGTATACATAACATAATTAGGGCTCTTGAAAAATATTTTTTTAAAAGGCTGCATTCCGTTATCATTTATAGAATAATTAATTTATAATAAAGTGAAGGGGATTTAATGGTACAATCGCATATTCGTCTGCTAATTATTGGCTCAGGTCCGGCTGGTTATACAGCGGCGGTCTATGCAGCAAGAGCAATGCTTAAGCCGGTTTTGGTGACGGGCTTGCAGCAGGGTGGACAATTAACAATTACAACTGATGTTGAGAATTATCCAGGTTTTGCAGATCCCATTCAAGGACCATGGTTGATGGAACAAATGGCAAAACAAGCTGAGAATATGGGGACAAAAATTATCTATGATACAATTATAAAGGCTGATTTGTTGAAGTATCCTTTTGTCTTATATGGGGATTCAGGAACACAATATTCTTGTGATGCACTGATTATTGCAACAGGAGCTCAAGCGCGCTGGCTTGGTTTAGAAAGTGAACAGACCTTTATGGGCGGAGGTGTTTCCGCTTGTGCTACATGTGATGGCTTTTTTTATCGTGATAAGGACGTTATTGTCGTGGGAGGAGGAAATACGGCTGTTGAAGAAGCACTTTATTTATCGCATTTGGCTAAAAGTGTAAGCGTGGTTCACAGGCGGGGGCAGTTTCGGGCAGAAAAAATTTTACAAGATAGGTTGCTGGCTTGTAATAATGTGCGTGTTCTTTGGGATCATGTGGTTGAAGAAATTGTGGGGCTGCCAGCTCAAGATTCAATGGGCGCTGTTGTAACAGGGGCACGTCTGAAAAATGTTAAGACAGGTCACGAGATGAAAGTGAATGCAGAGGGCATATTTATTGCCATTGGGCATGATCCTGCTGTTTCTCTGTTTGAAGGACAGCTGAAACAAAAACGAGGTGGCTATTTATGGACAGCACCCGACTCAACAGCAACAAGCATTGCTGGTGTTTTTGCTGCTGGGGATGTGACAGATGAAACATTCCGCCAAGCTGTAACAGCTGCGGGAAGAGGATGTATGGCAGCGTTGGAAGCAGAACGGTTTTTGGATATACCCAGGCGTTAGTCACTCATTGAGAACATAGAGAATATAGAGGTAGAATTAATTGTGGCGCCACCGTTGGATTGGGATAAGTTAAGGGTTTTTCACGCTGCAGCAGAAGCGGGATCTTTTACGCATGCTGCTCAAAAACTTCATTTATCTCAATCAGCCGTTTCACGACAGGTTTCGGCTTTAGAACAAGAGGTTGGGGTATCCTTATTTCAACGTCATGCGCGTGGTTTGATTCTTACAGAACAGGGAGAAACTCTTTATCGTACAGCTCATGATGTTTTGATGAAGCTTGAAAGTGTGCGTTTGCAATTAAGTGAAAGCTATGCAAAACCAACGGGGCACTTGCGTGTGACCTCGACCTTTGGAATGGGGGCAGGGTGGATTGCAGAGCGTATGCCAGAATTTCTTAGTCTTTATCCTGATATGCAGGTTCAGCTTTTGCTTTCCGATGAAGAGCTTGATTTGACAATGTGTCATGCGGATTGTGCTGTTCGCTTACATCAACCCAAACAACCTGATCTTATACAAAGAAAACTCTTTACAATTCATATGCATGTCTATGCTTCGGAAAAGTATATTGCAAATTATGGAAAGCCGGAAAAATTGTCTGATCTCGATGAGCATCGTATTATTTCGTTCGGTGAACCTGTTCCACCTTATTTGTCTGGTTTAAATTGGTTGGAAAAGGCTGGTAGAAGTGATGGATCATTGCGCGTTTCAGTTTTACAAATCAACAATATCATCTCAATAAAGAATGCGCTTATGCGTGATCTTGGGATTGCTGTGCTTCCTGATTATATCGTCAATAATGATGAGCATTTAGTGCGTCTTTTTCCTGATATGGTTGATATTCCTTCTTTTGATACTTTTTTTTGTTATCCTTATAATTTAAAGAATTTGGCAAGGTTAAATGCTTTTCGAGATTATATTTTTTTAAAAGCTCGCCAGTGGTCTTTTTAATATTAATATCTTAATTTATAAGGAATAATTAGCTGTTTTGCAACTTGAGACTCCCGTAATATTCTTTCGTTTCAAATTTGCCTATATTGAATCAATTAAAATTATTTGTTGCACATTAAAAGTGGAGGGAGTCCGTACGGGTAAATATTTTTGAAAAGAGGGATAAATGTTTTTTATGAATACTAGCAACCGTGAGGGTTATTATATATTGAAAAATGGACAATTGTGTGATGGTGTAGTTAACATTTTTACTATTTAATTAAAGAGAGTGGTACATGATGGAGACAAATTTAAAGCTATGTGTTTATTGCATAGCAGATACGCTTAAGTCTTTGTTGTGCTTTTCCTTATAAAATGACATAGAATACTATCTCTTGATTATGTTGCCTCCCAGTTTCGTTTTCTTGAGTGTTCCCTTACGAAGATCTATCAGATTGATTTTATCTCTGAGGATTTTCCAAATTTGCCGGACATATGTCCGGCTTTTTTTTAATTTTTGAAAGAGTCCCTAGAAATTGCAATATATGGGAAGATGATAAAGAAAAAATTTCGAAACTGGTGGATATCCAACAATTTTTTTAAGAATACTAAAATTCAATGAGGAGTTTGAGAGGGGATATTCTATTGTACTGTAAAAGTCTGTCTTTTAGGGGTGTGATATAAAATATTTAAAACCTTATACATGAAGTGCTTTTTATTAGAATGTGAGGTGAATATTTAAGGCAGATCTTGTTCATAAAGCCTATGAAGTAAAACAAGTAGTTATTAAATAGAATTTAAAGGAAACTGGATTGCTTACACAACGATGGGAGGTGGCTTCTTCTTCGTTTTAGGACGAAGAAGAAGCTGAGAAATAGAAGAGATTTTATTGTAAGGGCCTTTGATTATAAAGGCAATTGTGTTTAAAAGTGCTCGGTCTTTTTTAGAGTTATAAATTGAATGGAGAAAGTAGAATAGGCTTGTCATCTCTTATGATAATAGACCGATTCATTTATTTGATAGCTAAATTTTTTTGATCTTTATCTACAGCATCTATTTTTGTGTTTATTCATAGATATTTTTGCTGAATCGATAGATTTAGACCATGACACAGTTTCAGATATTTTCTCGGATATACTAACATTCGGCAAAAAACAATCACAAGAGATGATATTAAAAATTTTAAATTAAACTGTTGCAAAAACGCTGTATACGTATACAAGCTTTTTCAAGTAATTCTTCTGATGTTGCATAAGAAATACGAAAAGTTGATCCAAGTCCAAAAGCAGATCCTTGGACGACAGCAACAGCTTCTGTTTCTAGAAGCGCTATGGCAAAGTCTTCATCATTCGTAATACGTTGACCATTGGGTGTTTTCTTTCCAATAAGTTCGGTGCAAGAAGGATAAACATAAAAAGCACCCTCAGGCGTTGGACAGTGAATGCCAGGAGCTTGATTTAGCATGGAGACAACGAGATCACGGCGTGCTTGAAAAATACTTTTATTTTTAGCAATAAAGTCTTGTGGCCCGTTGAGTGCTTCAACCGCAGCCCATTGTGAAATGACACTTGTTCCAGATGTTTGCTGTCCTTGAATGGTATCCATGGCTTTAATTAATTCTTGTGGTCCGCCTGCATAACCGATTCTCCATCCCGTCATCGCATAGGCTTTAGAAACACCATTCATTGTGAGTGTACGCTCATAAAGCGCTGGTTCTACTTGAGCTGGAGTCACAAAGGTAAAACCCTCATATGTGAGATGTTCATATATATCATCGGAAAGGATATAAACATGAGGATATTTTACTAAAACATCTGTAAGTTTTTTCAATTCATTATGTGTATAAGCGGCACCTGATGGATTTGAAGGAGAGTTAAAGATGAACCATTTGGTTTTGGGGGTAATGGCAGCTTCTAGCTCTTGTGGTTGGAGTTTATAAGAAAATTCGGCTTTTGTTTCTAAAAAGACAGGCGTACCATCGTTGAGTGCGACCATTTCTGGATAACTAACCCAATAAGGGGATGGAATGATGACCTCATCTCCTTTATTCAAAGTTGCCATGAATGCATTAAAGAGAATTTGTTTTCCACCGGTACCAACAATAATTTGTTCTGGTTGGTAAAGAAGGTTATTTTCTCTTTTAAACTTTGCAGAAATTGCTTGGCGCAATTCTGGAATTCCTGATATGGGAGGGTATTTTGTTTCTCCCCTTCGAATAGCTTCAATAGCCGCGTTTTTGATGTTGTCTGGGGTATCAAAGTCTGGCTCTCCAGCACTTAAAGCAATAACATTGCGCCCTAATGCTTTTAAATGGCGGGCCTTTTGAGAAGCAGCAATTGTTGCAGAAGGTTTGATACGAGACAGTTTGTCGGCAATAAAAGCCATAATTTTAAATCCTTATATTATATCAACAAATGGTTATTGCTTTAAGGATATTCTATAAGAGATTATATTGTATGCAATAAAAAACTTCCAAAATACTCTTACACGGGCTTTATATTCTTCTTTTTTGAGATATTTTACAAGATAATCTCTTCGTAGATTTTATGAAAGTTTTTGAGGAAGTATAAAAGAGGTTTGATGAATTGTGCAAAGGAGATAAGCAGTCTTTTATTTTAACAAGGTAAAATAATGCTTCATACAAAATAAAAAATCTTCGTCGTTACAGACGAAGATTTTTAAATAAAATATTGCAGAATTTAAACTTTAAAGTGCTGCAAGGTTACCAGCGGCAAATTTTCCTGAACGACGATCTTGAAGAACATCATAAGAGATTTTTTGCCCTTCATTAAGACTGTTTAGACCTGAACGCTCGACGGCAGAAATGTGTACAAATACATCTGCACTACCATCGCTAGGCTGAATGAATCCGAAACCTTTTGTTGTATTAAACCACTTAACTGTTCCTGTAGACATAGGAAACTCCTTAGAATATATAATTATATTGAGCATTGAAGCTTTCATTTCTTCAATACGGTTGTAGATCGAAATTAGGTGGGAGAAGTTTCGTCGAAAGTGCAGATTGCACAGGAAAGAAAGTCACGTAACCGAAAATTCGATGAAACCTCTATAAAAGTTTTTAGAACAAAAAGCAAGTCTTAATCAATTTTTATATAAAGAAAAAATAAGAAAACAGTGTATATTTTGCTAAGTAGAAAAAAATTCAACTAAAATAACTTTGTAGTGAACGTACCTCAAGGTGCCTTTTTTTGAGTGCTTTGATCGCTTCTACGACGGCTTCGGCTCCAGCTATTGTTGTATAATAGGGAACATTTTGCATGAGTGCTGCATAACGTAATGATTTTGAGTCTGAGATGGCACTGGCAGTGCTAGTTGTATTAAAAATTAATTGAATTTGGCGATTACGAATAGCATCTTCAATATGGGGGTGTCCCTCTAGAACTTTGTTGATTTTTTTTGCTTCAACGTGGTGTTCGGTGAGAAATTTTTGTGTTCCACTTGTGGCGACAACAGAAAAGCCAAGCTCAGTTAAACGTTTTACAGGATTTAAGATGCGTTTTTTATCTTCATCCCTTACAGAAACGAACAAAGTTCCTTCTTTAGGGAGTTTTACACCAGCTCCAAGTTGGGCTTTAGCAAAAGCAAGCGAAAATTCATAGTCAAGTCCCATAACTTCACCGGTTGAGCGCATTTCTGGACCAAGAAGTGTATCAACACCTGAAAAACGAGCAAAAGGAAATACTGCTTCCTTGACGGCAATATGTTGTTTTTTTTGCAAAGAAGGTAATCCACCATAAGCTTGAAGAGCATCATGAAGCGTTTCTCCTGCCATAATACGTGCAGCCATTTTAGCAATAGGGCGACCAATCGTTTTTGCAACAAATGGGACAGTACGTGAAGCACGGGGATTGACTTCTAAGACATAAATGGTGTCATCTTTTATAGCATATTGTACATTCATTAAGCCGCGAACATGAAGTGCTTGTGCTAATGCTTTGGTTTGGCGCTCTAATTCAGTAACTATTTTATTTGAGAGCGTATGGACTGGTAGAGAACATGCTGAATCACCAGAGTGGATACCAGCTTCTTCAATATGTTCCATAATACCAACGATTAGTGTTTCTTTGCCATCACATAGACAATCAACATCTACTTCAATTGCTTCTGTTAAATAGGTATCAAAGAGAAGCGGATTTTTACCAAGCAATATATTGATTTGTCCTGTTGTGTCGTTAGGATAACGGACTTTGATATCTTCTGAAATTAATTCAGGGACACTCTCAAGTAAATAATTTTGTAAGCTACGTTCATCACGGATAATTTGCATAGCACGTCCTCCTAAAACATAAGAGGGACGTACAACCAAGGGGAAGCCTAGTTCGTGGGCAATGAGGCGTGCTTGTTCAATGGAGTGGGCAATACCATTTTGAGGTTGTGTTAAATTAAGTTTAAATAACAGTTTTTGAAAGCGATCTCTATCTTCTGCTAAGTCGATAGCGTCAGGTGAAGTACCTAGGATGGGGATGTTGTGTTTTTCTAGAGCGCTTGCCAATTTCAAGGGTGTTTGTCCGCCAAATTGGACGATGACTCCAACCAAATCTCCTTTTTCCTGTTCTGCTTCTAAAATAGCGATAACGTCTTCTGTTGTTAAAGATTCAAAGTAAAGGCGATCAGAGGTATCATAGTCGGTTGAAACTGTTTCAGGATTACAGTTAATCATAATCGCTTCAAATCCTGCATCACGCAGTGCAAAAGCAGCGTGGCAGCAACAGTAATCAAATTCAATACCTTGCCCAATGCGGTTTGGTCCACCGCCTAAAATAGCAATTTTTTTGCGTTCAGAAACGTGTGCTTCCGAGTGCTCTACACCTGCAAAGAGAACTTCATATGTTGAATACATATAGGCTGTAGGAGAAGAAAATTCAGCGGCACAAGTATCAATCCGTTTGAAGACGTGTTTAACATTTAGTGATTTGCGTAAAGCTGCGATATAATCGGGTTCTTTCCCTGTAAGGGAGGCTAATCGCGCATCTGAAAAGCCCATAGCTTTTAACATACGTAAGTTATCTGCGTCTTGGGGTAATCCATGAATGCGGATACGCTGCTCCATTTCAATGATGGAGGCTATTTGTTCTAAAAACCACGGATCAATTTTGCTAATTTGGTGAATCTCATTTAAGGGTAAGCCTGTGCGCATGGCTTGAGCAATATAGCGTAGACGATCAGGGCTTGGTATGGCAATGGCGGAGCGTATAGAACTTTTTTCATCACCTTCAGCATGCTCTGGAATCACAATTTCATCAAGACCCGTAAGCCCTGTTTCAAGTCCACGGAGTGCTTTTTGTAACGATTCTTGAAAAGTGCGTCCAATTGCCATGACTTCTCCTACAGATTTCATCGCAGTTGTGAGGACAGGTGATGAACCGGGAAATTTTTCGAACGCAAAACGAGGAATTTTTGTCACAATATAGTCAATAGAAGGCTCAAATGATGCTGGTGTTGCACCACCCGTGATATCATTTTTTAATTCATCAAGTGTATAACCAACAGCCAGTTTAGCCGCTACTTTAGCAATGGGAAATCCCGTTGCTTTTGAGGCAAGCGCTGAAGAGCGAGAAACACGCGGATTCATTTCAATAACAATGAGGCGCCCATTTTCAGGATTGACAGCAAACTGTACATTGGATCCCCCCGTTTCAACACCAATTTCACGCAAAACAGCAATCGAAGCATTACGCATACATTGATATTCTTTATCGGTTAAGGTGAGAGCAGGTGCTACAGTGATCGAATCACCGGTATGAATCCCCATCGGATCAATGTTTTCAATAGAACAAACGATGATACAATTGTCGTTCTTATCACGAACAACTTCCATCTCATATTCTTTCCACCCTAAAACACTTTCTTCAATTAATACTTCTGTTGTTGGTGAAGCTTCAAGCCCACGTTCAATAATTTCATAGAATTCAGAGCGGTTATAAGCAATTCCACCACCAGTTCCACCAAGGGTGAATGAAGGACGAATAATAGCTGGAAGCCCAACAACATCAAGAGCTTGAACTGCTTTTGCTGTTGCATGAGCAATATAATGTTGTTTGCGATCAGCTTCGGTATGTCGCCAGTTGCGCTCAAGTTCTTCGAGTGCTTTGTCAAGCGCAGCACCAGAAAGCTTGGCTTTAAGTTCAGCACACGTTTTTGCGTGTTGTTGGCGATTTTCTTCTTTCAGTTCTGTTGCATTGGCTAACATAGAGCGTGGCGTTTCCAAACCGATTTTTGCCATCGCTTGGCGGAATAAAGCACGATCTTCAGCTTTATCAATAGCATCAGCATTGGCTCCTATCATTTCAACATGATAGCGGTCTAAAATACCCATACGCTTTAATGATAAAGCAGTATTGAGGGCTGTTTGTCCTCCCATAGTGGGTAAAAGGGCATCGGGACGCTCGTGGGCAATAATTTTGGCAACTATTTCAGGAGTAATGGGCTCTATATAAGTTGCATCAGCTAGATCTGGATCTGTCATAATCGTGGCAGGATTAGAATTTACCAAAATAATTCGGTAACCTTCTTCTTTTAATGCTTTACAGGCTTGAGTGCCTGAATAATCAAATTCACATGCCTGACCAATGATAATAGGTCCTGCTCCGATGATAAGAATAGATTTTATATCTGTGCGTTTGGGCATGACTTTTTCCTATGACAAATATCTATGTGCGATTGTTGCGGGCAAAATATTTCAGTTCTGAGGCTACAATCATTTTATAAGTTAAGTGACAAAGAAAGTAAGCATTAAAATACCTTTTCCATGCTTTTTTTCATAAAATTGAAGATAAATTTCTTTTTTGAGTTGAGTCATCTCGTCAGTCTATCAAAAGTATGACCTTTGATAAAAAAATAATAACAGTGCTCCAACAAATTAGAATATTCAAGCATACGTGGAGCATAAAAAGCCGGAACATCTTTCTAATCCATTGCCGGCATATTTTGTGTTTTATGACGTTTTTTGCTTAAGAGAGCACGCGCTTTTTCTGTTGCTTGTAAAACATAAGCCATTATTTATGGTGCGATGGGATTTCGTAAAATGAAATGGGAAGCTTATCGTGTTGTTCTGTAAAATACTGCCGTTTAGAGCTGTGATATAAGGTATGAAAATTTACCACATTAAGGTGTTTTTTGTTAGAGTGTATGATAGAATTCAGGGCAGGATTTGTCTGTAGAGAGCTTATGAAATAAACCATATCAAATGGTTTCAATTGGAATCTGTTATATAAAAAGCAAGATTGTTGATAGATCAGCTCTGGTCGAAGTTTCCGTCTTAGGGTAGGAAGAAAGTCAATCTATGTATCTTTCCATTTCATAAAAAGGTGAGAGTGTATTTTAATACAATGGCTAAGGAGATAATTTCAGAATGATTTTGTTTGTTTTTAAAAGAGAGTGAATACTCTCCCTTTACTTTATGGATGATGTTCAAAACTTTTTAAGATATAAAGAAGGCTAAAATGCTGAATATTTCCCAAACGAGAGTATTCTGTCTGAAAGATGTATCAATAGGAAAGCTTTTGGTGGCTAGGTCTCAAAAAGGGATTTGTCATATAGCGTTAGGAGACACTATAGAGCAATTATTACAGGAGTTTACGATACGCTTTGGTGATGCACAACAAGTTGTAGGTGACAATACATTTAAGAGAGAAGTTGCCCATATTATAGCCATGATAGAAACACCTAAGCTGGTAAAAAAATATAATTTTCCCTTAGATATAAATGGTACAGTTTTTCAACGACAAGTATGGGCAGTATTATGTGATATACCATGTGGTGAAACAATTTCCTATGAGATCTTAGCGTGCCGTATTGGTATGCCGAAAGCTTTTCGTGCCGTTGCTCATGCCTGTGCACGTAACGAATTGGCTGTTATCATTCCTTGTCATCGTGTTGTGCGTAAAAATGGTTTTATTTCAGGGTATCGTTGGGGGGACAAACGGAAACAGATTTTACTACAACGAGAACAAAATGGAGAAATTTAACTTTGTGTGATGGGCATTATAATCGTTACAGTTGTTCCTTTCATTTCTTTTGAAGTAATTTCAAGTTTTCCTTTGTGGAGTTCTAAAAGAGAGCGTGAAATGGCTAAGCCAAGACCTGAGCCCGTATGAGATTTAGTAAGCTGATTTTCAACTTGTTCAAAAGGTTGCCCAAGTTTTTTAATTGCTGATTGGGGAATACCAACACCTGTATCTGTAATTTTAAAAATAAGGTTATTTTTTTTCTTGAAAGCACAGACATCAATATTTCCACCAGAAGACGTAAATTTAACGGCATTAGAGATGAGATTAAGGAAAATCTGTTTCATTGCACGACCATCAACTTCAGCATGAAGTTCTGGGGTAATGTTTGTTGTAACAACAATATTTTTTTCTTGAGCTTGAGGCGTTAATGTTCGTACTGCTTCACTAATGATGGGCTCAAGATCGGTATTTTTACAATCAAGCGTAAATCTTCCTGCTTCGATTTTTGACATATCAAGGATGTCATTGATAAGGGTTAGAAGATGGGTTCCTGAATTGTAAATATCATGCATATATTCCTTATAGCGTTGTGAACCAAGAGGACCAAAAGTTGATTGCAACATGATGTCTGAAAAACCAAGAATAGCATTCAGAGGCGTGCGCAATTCATGAGACATATTGGCTAAAAATTCTGATTTAGCCTTATTAGCACTTTCGGCGCGTTCTTTTTCTGCTTTCAAACTTTTATTAAGTTTTTCAACTTCTGTTGCGCGTTGTTGAGCACTCCCTCGTGCGCGCTTGAGTTCTTGAATGAAAGAAAAAAGACGCCTTTCACTGTCTTCAAATTTTTCCTGTTGTTGTTTAAGCTCAGAAATGTCAGTACCAATACAAACCAATCCTCCATCTTGGGTTCGTCGTTCGTTAATTTTGAGCCAACAACCATCTGCCGTTTGGCGAATACTGGTTAAGTTACCAGTACCATCATCTTTAAGGGGATATTCACTGAGTGCAGGACGTGCCATGGCTTCGACGGTTGCACGTTGGATACCTGATTGTAGAATTTGTTTAGGAATAGCGGCATATTCGCAAAATTTGCTGTTGGACATGACTAAACGTCCTTCAGCATCCCACAAGACGAAAGATTCTGAAATGTTTTCAATCGCATCACGGATACGAAGGTCGGCTTGCGCTGTTTGTTCAGCCAATTGTTGCTGTTCACTAATATCGAAGGAAATACCAACCAAATGGGGTTCTTCTTCTTCAGTCACTTCGGCACGAATGCGCATCCATACATAATGACCATCAGCATGACGCATAGGAACGTTAATATCGATATGCTTTTTTTTACCGCTCATTAATTCCTGAGCAAGATCAAAAAAATTCGCATCATTTGGATTGATAATGGCGCTAATTTGGGAAATTGAGAGCAATGCATCTTGAGGGACATAGCCGAGCATTTCGTACATTGCTCGTGACCAGTAGACGCGTCCACTTGCCATATTCCAATCCCATAGTCCACAGCGTCCACGCATCATTGCCATATCAATACGGTTTTGAATTTTTTCTGAAACAAGATCTGTTTTGCGTGCTCGTATAATTTGGTTATAATAAGCATAAAGAAGAGCGAGGATAACGCCACTAGTTCCAATGAATATGGTTATATTTAACGAGAGAGCTTTCCGCCATTCCATGTAAATATGTTGCATTTTTTCACTGATGAATACCCCATATTGTCCATTTTCTGTTTGCTGAAAGGAAGCGAGAGCAGGAATATTTTTTCCTATTGTAATTTTCATGATTCCAGCATGTTTTCCTAGAGCTTGTAAAGCAATGCTTTCAGAGGTAAAATCCTGTAAGGGTTTTCCTAAGACAATCTCGGAACTTGATGAAGCTAGGACATTGCCTTTTTGATCGACAATAGCAATAACAGCGCTGGTTTTTATAAAACCTTTGTTACGAAAATTGGTTAGGATATTTTGTAAATGATTATGAGAAAGAGCAGCAGCTTTTCCTTGTCGAGTGGCGGCAAGTAAGTCACGGTCGATTGTATTGGTAATATGAGAAGCTAAGAGAGCGATGGTAGAATGCGTGTTTTTATCAATTGTGTTGCGCCAATCATAGATTGATAGGAAACGGATTGCTGCTAGTATAACAAGAAATGCAAGAATTACAAATGGGAGTGAACGTCGCAGCCAAGGTTCAATAAAAAGAAGTTTTTTATAGGCAGAACCAGAAAACAGATTGGTACGCTCTGTCCGCTCCTTGCGACTTTGAGCGCTTGATTTTGAATCAGCATACACCTCCCTTGGCGCATTATATGCGTCCAATTTAGCCATCTCGCGTTCCTTTAATTCTGGAATAATGTGATTTAAAAACTGCTTCGATATTCATAGTAACCCCATCGAGTGCAATGAATCAAAACAGGAGTCTTCTGTCCAGTCTTTTTTTTAAAAAAATAATTTTACTTTTATGATTTTGGAATATGAAAAGAAAAAAATACTTTAAACGTGACCTATAAACAGGCTTAGATTGCCTGTTTATAGGTTTAATGATGATCGAATAGTTTATAGAATTTATTTTAAAAAATATCATAGCATATTGATTTAAAATAATTTTTTGTTTCAAGTAAGCAGACGGTTGATGATATCAGCAACATCGCTTGATAATTTTGGCGCAGCAGCAATCATTTTTAATTCAGTTTCAAGTTTTTGTTGTCGAATAGGTTCTAATTGTCGCCAAGAGCGCATCATTGTTAATAATCGTGAAGCAAGCTGTGGATTTTTTTTGTCAATTTCCAAAATGACTTGGCAAAGAAAATGATAAGATGCTCCATCCATCCTGTTAAAGCCCGTGAGATTGTTAGAGGCAAAAACACCGATTAGAGAACGTACACGATTAGGATTATCTTGTGAAAACAGCGGATGTTGCATGAGCTTTTGAACATTCTCGAGTGTTGATGTGCCAGCAACCATTGCTTGAATAGAAAACCATTTATCCATGACCAAAGGGTCATGCCGATAGCGGTTTTCAAAATCATTTAAGGCATTTTGTGCCTGCTCATTTTCATTAAAACGCTTCACGAGAACAGCGATACTCGCCATACGGTCAGTCATATTATCAGCTGTTGCATACTGTATAGCAGCTCGATTTGGATTGGCTTCAGCAATGGAAAGGTAATCCAGTATGATATTCTTTAATGCTCGCTTTCCAGCTTGTGCAGTGTTTGGTGAATAGGGCTCTTGGGTTTGCATTTGTCCATAGAATTTTGTTAAGAGCTCTTGATGAGTTTGTGCAAGTGAAGCTAAAAACTGATTGCGGATATAATGAATACGATTTGGGTCAATATTTTTACCGATTGTATGAGCAAGCTCAACTTCACTAGGTAAATTTAAACAGAAGGCACGAAATTCAGGCTCTAAGGTTTCATCTGTTATGATCGTTTCAATCAGCTTTAGCAAAGCAGAAGGAAGTGTTGCTTTTTCTTGTGTTTTATCTTGAATGCTTTGAATCAAAGCTTGCGTCATTAAATGATTAAGAGATTGCCAGCGATTGATGTGATTGTCATCATGTTGTGCAAGAAAAATAAGTTCTCTTTCATTGAATGGAGTGTGTAGAATGATTGGTGCTGAAAAGTCTCGCAGCAGTGATAAAACGGGTTTTTCACGCAGTCCCTTTAATGTAAAGGTTTGGCTTTCCTTGGATAAAAGCATAACATCTGATTGAATATCTGTATCTGCTTCATAGGTGAGGTTTTCTCCATTAGGTCCTAACAAGCCAAATACGATAGGGATAAGCATGGGCTTTTTTGTATTTTGTTGTGGGGTAACGGGAATATGTTGCTTTGCATGAATTGTTAAAACACCATCGCTATAATGACTATCGATTTCTACATTGGGTGTTCCTGCCTGTTCATACCATAGCATGAATTGGGAGAAGTCTTGACCAGACACTTCAGCAAAACAGGTAATAAAATCTTCAATTGTACAAGCTTGTCCATCATGACGTTGAAAATAAAGATCAGTGCCTTTACGAAAAAGAGTAGGACCTAAAATAGTTCGTATCATGCGAACAACTTCAGCACCTTTTTCATAAACAGTTGTGGTGTAAAAATTATTAATTTGGCTATATTGACGAGGACGTACAGGATGCGCAAGAGGTCCTGCGTCTTCTGCAAATTGCGTCGCTTTTAATGCTTTTACATTTTCAATTCGCTGTAGGCTGCGTACATTTTGATCTGATGAAAATTCCTGATCACGATAAACAGTGAATCCTTCTTTTAAACAGAGTTGAAACCAATCGCGACAGGTAACACGATTACCGCTCCAATTATGGAAATATTCATGTGCAATGACACGTTCAACATTTCTATAATCCTGATCGGTTGCTGTTTCAGGATCGACAAGAACATATTTATCATTAAAAACGTTAAGGCCTTTGTTTTCCATTGCTCCCATGTTAAAGTCGGACACAGCGACAATATTGAAAATATCAAGATCATATTCGCGTCCGAAACATTGTTCATCCCAACGCATGGAACGTTTAAGAGCATCCATTGCGTAGGTTGCGCGTTCGGTTTTTCCTTTTTCTACATAGATACCAAGCTCGATACGTCGTCCAGATACAGTTGTAAAATGGTCTTCTAACTTATCAAGATCTCCACCTACTAAAGCAAAGAGATAAGATGGTTTGGGATAAGGATCTTCCCAAATGGCAAAATGGCGATTATTCTCTAAAGTTCCTGTTTCCACCAGATTACCATTGGAAAGCAAGATTGGGATTGTTTGGGAATCTGCTTCAATTTTCACTCTATAGGTAGAAAGAACATCTGGGCGGTCGTAAAAATAAGTAATACGACGAAAACCTTCCGATTCGCATTGTGAGCAATAAACACCATTTGAAAGGTAAAGCCCCATAAGTTGGCGGTTGCTTTCAGGATTCAGTTCTGTAACCAATTTCAATGTAAAAGGAGCCGTTGGTGGCGTTGTAATTTCTAAACGTGAAGGCGTCACTTTATAAGTGTTTGGGGCTAATATCTCATCATTAATAGAAACGGAAATTAAAGTAAGATCATCACCAGAAAGAACAAGAGGTGTTAATTCTTTTGTATCGTGACGGGATTCAATAGACAATATGGCTGTAACATAGGTTTTTGTCGGTGCTAATTGGAAAGAAAGTTGTGTTTTAGGGATAACGTAAGGGGTTGGTTGGTAGTCTTCCAAACGATAAATAGATGTTATTGGCTGTTTCATAGTTTTTTCCCATTTGTATTTTAAGAGTTAAAGAAGGGAGTGTTAATTTTAGAAGCAATATAGGATTAAAGAATTACAAAAGGCTGTCGAGGCGATTTTTTACTTCTAAGAAGTCTATCCATGTAAGCTTCTTTTGACTAGGGGTTCTAAGAAGGTAAGCTGGGTGGAAAGTTGGCATAACAGGTATTTTTATATTATCCTCGCTTTCATAGATATGCCATTTCCCTCTTGTTCGGATAATCCCATTTTGAGATCCAGTAAGAAACTGTGCAGCAACGCCTCCTACTGCTATAAGAACACGAGGACGCGCTAAATAAATGTGCCGTTCAATAAAAGGGCGGCACAAGGCAACTTCTCTTGGTGTTGGTGTACGATTTCCTGGCGGACGCCAAGGAATAGTGTTGGCAATGTAAACATTATTTCTTGTTAAGCCAATTGATGCGAGGATTTTATTAAGCAACATCCCAGCTTTTCCCACAAAAGGAATTCCTTGTATATCCTCGTCTCGTCCTGGTGCTTCGCCTATAAGCATCAGGGGGCTTCCTGCTGTTCCATCTGAAAAACAGGTATTTTTTGCTGTCAATTTTAATGAACAGCCATTAAATGCAAGGAGAGCAGATTTTAATTCATCAAGTGTCTTTGCATTTTTTGCACTCTCTATAGCTGTGGATTCATTTTGTATAGTCCTAGAGTTATGCAGCTGATGATGATCTAATTTTATGGTTGGAGATGTTTTGGGAGATGCTTGTTGATTATGAGAAATGTTCACGACAGATATTAATTTTCTCTCTGAACAAGCAGACTGCTTAAAACGATCAATAGGAAAATCTGTCAGAACGGCATCCGCACCACTTTCTTTATAAAAGTTTAAGAGTTCTTCATAGGAAATTGAGCATGGCGTTTGATTTAACATTTTATTTTTTCTAATGATCTAGCGATTATAGATCAAACAAAATTATCCTTCAAGTTTTATTAAATGTATTCGCTAGCCATTAATGTATAAGAACGCTGATAGGATTCTCTCTTTTCACAAAAAAGGCAAATCGTAAAATGCGAATGTTCGCGATTATATGCATCTTTAAATGTATAATTTGTTTAAATTGCGTTATTTCAACTTTTTAAACAGACTAAACTCACTCATACTAAAAGAATTTTTTACTGAATGCAAGTGGTGTGATAATATTTTTTATCATTATATTCTATATTTAATACTTAATGAAAGTGAATTTTGTAGTATTTTATTTATAAGATTAATTATAAATTTTATATTATTATATATTTTTAATAACTTTTATTAAAAATATTAAATATATTAATTGAAATATATAAATATTACTTTTATATGAGAAAATACTAAGACGTTATAAACTATTTTTACAATGGGTTAAAAGCAATGTGTGGATATATGCTTTTGCTTTTTTTACAGCTGAAATGAGAGGTTCATTTAATGCTAAATGCGCTGCAATAGCGCTTGAGAGAATGCAACCTGTTCCTCGCATTGTTCCTTTTAAACGTGGAGTAGAGATATTTATGACTTCAGTTTTGTCAATGAAGCTATCAATTGCAAGAGGCCCCTCTGCATGTCCCCCTTTTACTAAAATAGAGCGAGCTCCCAATGACAAAAGTTTTTTTGCTTGTTGTATTGCTTGCTTATCATGAGATGCCAATGGACTTTTGCTAAGAAGAGCGAGTTCTTCTCTATTCGGTGTTAAAAGATCAACATGAGGAAGCAGTTTATCGATCATCGTGTCGATGATTGTTTCCGTTATTAGTTTTCCTCCTGATGAAGCGACAAGTACAGGGTCCAAAATAACTGGAACATGGGGATAGTCTTTGAGTACGTTACAGATTGCTGCTATAATTGCTTTTGTCCCCGTCATACCGATTTTTATTGCGCTTATTGGATTTGCTTCTAGGGCAGCACGCATTTGCGCAGCGACGAGGTCTCCACGCATTGGAATGATTTCGACAACGCGATTATCATCTTGTACGTTAACACAAGTAATTGCTAAATTTGCTTTTATTTGAAAATGTGCAGAGGTTTCTATATCACGAACAATACCAGCACCTCCTGTTGGATCAGTGCCCGCAACAATAAGAATAGAAGGTATCAACGCCATGTTTGTGTCACTTTTATCCACTGCTGTACACGCTCTTCTGGTTTTTTATGGAGGATAATATCAGTCACAACAGCAGCACTATTTGCTCCTGCTTTTAAAACACCCACTGCGCGTTCTGGTGTTAAACCACCAATACCCACCAAAGGTAAAGCACCAATCCGCTTTCTCCATTGTTTGATTTTTTCTAGTCCTTGCGGCATCCATTTCATTTTTTTAAAGATTGTCGGATAAATAGGACCAAGTGCAATATACTCAGGATTAGCAGAGAGTGCGATATCCAATTCATGTTCATCATGTGTACTAAGACCAACTTTTATACCACTTTTACGAATTGCGTGAAGATCAGCATTGCTTAGGTCTTCTTGTCCCAGATGAATAAAATTACACTTTTCATCAATTGCTATTTCCCAATGATCATTAATAATTAATTGTGCTCCCAATTTATTGCATATGTTTTTTGCACGCTTAATATGTTGACGGATTATTTGTTGATTTTCATGTTTCATACGCAATTGTACGAGCTTGATACCAAGAGGAAGCAAACGTTCAATCCAATCAGCGTTATCAACGATGAGGTAAAATGGATCCAGTTTCATGAAAATACCGCTTTTCCAATGATTGGTGTTGAAGGGACTGCTACATTGCGTGCTTCGATCATGCCAGCTTTATATCCCATACGTCCTGCTTGAACAGCTTTAGAAAATGCTTCAGCCATTAAGACAGGATCAGCTGCTTTAGCAACTGCGGTATTAAGAAGGACCGCATCATAACCTAGTTCCATCGCAATGGCGGCATGTGATGGGCGTCCAATGCCGGCATCAATAACAAGAGTAGCATCAGGAAGGTAAGCACGGATAGAACGCAATCCATCAGTATTATGAGGTCCTTTGGCAGAACCAATAGGAGCACACCAAGGCATAATAACACGGCAACCAATGTCGAAAAGTTTTTCAGCAACAATGAGATCATCCGTTGTATAGGCAAAAATTTTGAAACCTTCATTGTTTAAAATTTGAGCAGCTTCGATTAAGGAAAAAATATTTGGCTGTAAGGTGTCTGAATTACCGATAATTTCGAGTTTAATCCAAGCTGTTTTAAAAAGATCTCTTGCTAATTGCGCTGTGGTTACGGCTTCTTTAACAGTATAACAACCAGCAGTATTAGGAAGCACTGTTACCCCAAGTTCTTGAAGAAATTTCCAAAATTGTCCACCTTGTTTTCCACCTGCAGTTTCACGGCGCAAGGAAACAGTTACAATTTCCGTATTCGATTTATGAATAGCATCACGAAGGATTGCTGGTGAAGGATATTGCGCTGTACCTAATAGAAGACGGGAAGAGAATTGTCGTCCATAAAGATTCAGCATAATTTTAGCCTCCTTGCATTGGGCTTAAAATTTCAATTTTATCTCCTTCATGCAAGACAAATTGGCTTCGTGCATCTATGGGAACAACTTCAGCGTTAACAGCAGTTGCAAGCCAATTTCCTTCATACCCCAATTCTTCAAGCAAGAGACCGAGAGTCATAACTTCTGTTTGGACTGTTTCACCATTAACAAATATTTGCATGTTTTATTCCAATGCCAATTCCATTGCTCGTTTTGCCATTTCTGGAGACAACAGAAAACCATGTCTATAAAATCCATTAATAGAAATAAAGTTACCATCTTTATGCACAGAAGGGAAGTTATTAGGATAACATGGACGAACACCAACGCCAGATTCAATAATTTCTGCTTCAGCAAAAGCAGGATGTAAAGTATAAGCCGCGTTGAGCAGTTCCATCATTGATCTTACAGAGATTGCACCATCAAAGTCACTTTCAATCATCGTTGCACCAATCATAAAAATATTATCTTGTCGAGGTACAATGTAGAGAGGAAACCGTGGGTGAAGAAGACGAATTGGACGCGAAATTTTAATATCGGTGCAGCGCACGAGAAGCATTTCGCCGCGTACGCCCCGTATATTTTTATCTTTTCCTAAACGTGCTATTCCTGTCGCATCAATAACAATATCAAAATTTTTTTCAGCTATTTCTACATCAACAAAACAGGCTCCATTGTTGAGAAGCTTTTCTTTTAAAGCCATAAGTGCTTTGCGAGGATCAATATGGGCTTCATTTTCATAAAAGAGTGCACAGTTAAAACGTTCCGCAAGATCTGGTTCAAGATGAGCTATTTCTGTATTATCTACGGTTTTGTGATTATGCGTACGCACAGAAAATCGTTCAAGCTCTCCTCTATCTCGTGTAGGTGCAACCACTAAAGTGCCTTTTTGTATGACAAGGTTTGGGAGCGTTTTACGCCACCATTGTATAGCTTGTACACCAAGATCTTCAACAATTTGTTCTGCACTTTCCCTTTCACAGTAAGGTGCAAGCATTCCTCCTGCATACCAACTAGCACTTCCTATAGGTGAATGTGGGGGGGCCGATACAGTAACAGAAGCACCTTTTTGCTGTAACATAAAGGCAACTGTTAAGCCGCCTACACCTGCACCTTTGATAAGAATGTTCTTCAACTATTTACTTTCTTTTTTTGAGGAGGAACAATTTCCATATAAAGGTCACCATTTTTCTGATATTTTTCGGCCATGGCGATCATACCTTCCCCTTTTGTTTTTCTTATTGCGGCTGCCTCACGAATATCATGGGAAATACGCATAGAACAGAATTTTGGTCCACACATGGAACAAAAATGCACCAATTTATGGGCTTCTTTAGGCATTGTCTCATCATGAAAGGCACAGGCTGTTTCTGGATCAAGAGAAAGGTTAAATTGATCGTGCCATCTAAAATCAAATCGTGCACGCGAAAGAGCATTATCGCGCAATTGTGCTCTAGGCAAACCTTTGGCAAGGTCAGCGGCATGAGCAGCAATTTTATAAGTAATCACACCAGTTTTTACGTCATTCCTATCGGGCAGTCCTAGATGTTCTTTAGGTGTTACATAACACAACATAGCAGTTCCAAACCATCCAATCATAGCGGCACCAATTGCTGATGTAATATGGTCATAACCAGGAGCAATGTCCGTTGTAAGAGGTCCCAAAGTATAAAAAGGCGCCTCATGACAAAGATCTAATTGTTGCTCCATATTTTCTTTAATTTTGTGCATTGGGACATGCCCAGGACCTTCAATCATAACCTGTACATCTTTTTTCCAAGCAATTTTTGTCAATTCTCCCAAAGTTTTAAGCTCTGCAAATTGGGCTTCATCATTGGCATCGGCAATAGAGCCAGGGCGTAATCCATCTCCTAATGAAAGAGAGATATCATATGTTTTTGCAATATCACAAATTTCATCAAAATGTTCATAGAGAAAGCTTTCTTTGTGATGATGGAGACACCATTTTGCCATAATAGAACCGCCTCGTGAAACAATACCTGTTACACGATCAATGGTCATAGGAATAAATGGTAATCTTAATCCTGCATGAATGGTAAAATAATCAACACCTTGCTCTGCTTGCTCAATAAGGGTATCACGGAAAATATCCCATGTTAAGTTTTCGGCAATACCCTGTACTTTTTCGAGTGCTTGATAAAGAGGAACTGTTCCGATGGGCACAGGAGAATTTCGAATAATCCACTCACGGATATTATGAATATTTCGACCTGTTGAGAGATCCATAACTGTATCTGCTCCCCAGCGAATGGCCCAAACCATTTTATCAACTTCTTCTTCCATAGATGACGTTACTGCTGAATTGCCAATATTGGCATTAATTTTAACACGAAAATTACGCCCAATAATCATGGGTTCGCATTCTGGATGATTAATGTTTTGTGGAATAATGGCGCGTCCACAAGCAATTTCATTGCGAACAAATTCCGCAGTATAAATTTCTGGTATTGATCCAGCAAATGTTTCATTTGATGGTACATTCTGCCGTTCTTTTACTACTAATCCTTCATTTTCTCGTATAGCCACATATTCCATTTCTTCGGTAATAATGCCTGCGCGTGCATAAGCCATTTGTGTAATTGCTTTGCCATTTTTTGCTCGTAAAATAGAACGCTTTTGTTTAAAGGCTGGTGTAAGGTTTTTATCAGAAGTCAATCCATTATCTTCAGGTTTAACTAATCGTGCAGGATAAGTTTCAGTATCATTCCGCTTAGAGAGCCAAGGCAAGCTAATTGCTGGCAAGCCCTTTGTAATATCAATGATCATATCTTTATCTGTGTAGGGGCCAGAAGTATCGTAGACGTTTAAAGGTTTTTCACCACTGCCATCAGCCAGTGAAATTTCACGCAATGGTACGCGCACATCAGAAAAGAGAAGGCTCTGTTGATAAATTTTGCGTGAAGCGGGAAAGGGGCTACAACTGATTGATGGAGTATTTTTCTGCACAAACTTTTTCCTTATAGACACGGAGTTCAAAAATAGGTTGCGATGTTAATGGAGTTACGATGTTAATGGAGATGTATTCAAATTATCAATCACGAGCATTCAGATGAATAGGGATAGTATTGCTTTGTAGCAAAGAAAACCCAATACAGCTCAAGAAAAGTTATTTTGAAAAACTGATACAATATCTATTCTAATATTTGCATGCCTCCTCCCACTTGAAGTATTTTTGTTAATACGAATATGGTTGGCTTAAATATCTATATTGTCAATCATAAAAATATATTTTAAACGATTTTGGTGTGTTTTTAAGAGTGAAAATAGATATTATGAAGTGATAAACTATGATATTGAAGCTTTTATAAACCAGAATAAAGTTAAAAACGGATTATCAGGGAAAAGTAAATAGTTTATGGCTCTGATTGAGATTTTTTTCATATTAAAATAATAACTCAGAATACCATAAGATCCTCTCATCATATATCTTTTCATATAAAAACACTTCCTTGCACGTCATAAGTGGGAGCGTATGGGGCAAAACACTTGAAGAAAGGAAGCCAAATGTCATTTAATGAACATTCTAAGATGTGAGGCTGTCAAAACGTGGGGGACAACAAAATGTATGATGGATTCCACTTGTATCTTCAAAAGCTTAAAGCTGATGATCTATAATGGCTTTCTATTGTATCATTGACGTGCGCTGTCATAAAATGAAAGGAGTATATTTTGAGCAATATTTCTTAAAAAGTGCGTAATATGCAATATCATTATATTTTGTTTGAGGTACTTTATTCTTTATGAGGGGGATGTTCCCATTAAGAATGCGATAAACAAAAGCGTGAAACAATACCTAATCTTTATTATAAAAATAATATTGCCTTGAATTAAGAAGAACACCAATAATTGCAAGATGTTGTTTAGAATGATTTATTGTTCTTGCAAAAAAAATATACATATAATAATATATAGAGGGAGATGTGCTAAGTGTGGGAGGGGAAAAGTTAGTTATGGGGCGTTTAAAAAACAAGGATATTGTTCATAAAAATTGGGGGAGGGCGCTAGGTTATGCTTTTTAATTTTTTCCGGATCGGATACAACCTTCAAATTTTGTGAAGGTGTGTGGTGTTTCTTTAGTATTTCAAAGTATTTCATTTTCAGTTCAATGAAAGCGTGAGGAAATAGCCATATTGAATATATTCTCTATGATGTATTTAGATTGAACAAAAGCTTGTTCAAAAAAACATTGGTGATAATCCTGTAACACAATTTCAGGAATAAATTGAATAAAATAGAACACAGTATCTGCATGTGAATAAAAACATAATGAAGCATGCAAAAAATTTGAAGCTAATTTTTAAAATTTTAATACAAATGATAGCTAAAAGATAGAATTTCTTTGTTTAAAATATATGGTATAAAATATCGACGAGATAGATTTAAACTATTGAAAAAATAAAAAAAGATAATGTTTAAGTCAGAAACTTTCTATGTGGGTGATAAGTTATTACATTCAGTAATGGTTATATGAAATCCATAATAAGAAAAATTTTGGAAGTATTTATAAATTTTGCAACAAGATGCAAAATTGAAAAAATAATTATATAACAACAGAAAAGCAACAAAACAAGATATTAAGTAACATTAGATGAGGTGGTTACATTATACATTAGAAGAGAAAGCATTAATACTAATGTTATGAAAAGCGTCTGGTGAATTTAGGTTATAAAATTGGAAGGAGTGAAGAGAGATAAAATGCGTAAATAAGGATGGTGCAGTGGTTATGATGTACCAATCAACAGCGGCAGCACATTTTAGTGCACAGAACGAGAAGTTGTTAGAAAAACTATGAAAATAATGGGGGATTTAAAATGTCTAATATCTATGATTGGTCTCTAAAGGCTGATGAAAATGCTTATTCAGATAGTATCATTAATTGGGCAGAAGGACAGCCGCCTAGTTCTGTTAATGATAGTGCACGGGCGATGATGCAGCGTGTGCGCGAATATCTTGCAGATAATGGTGGGTCTATTAATTCAAGCTTTATAGTAAATTTGGAAGATAAAACAACATTAATTACCTTAAAGACAGTTTCGCCTATAAAGAAATACAACAATGATATCGTCATACGTTTTAAAGCTTGTGGTGTAAATATTGGCGTGACAACAATAACTGTTAATAATATAGGAGAAAAGCTTATCTATAAAGCCACTGATGCGGGGATTATACCATTAGAAGGTGGAGAATTTCAAACAGATGGCATTTATGAAATGGTATACAATAATGGTGTTTTAATAAAAGAGCATGAGGGTTGGTATTTATTAAACCCTACACCACCAAAGATAGAAAGTTTCCCCTCTGGATTCATTGCAACATTTGCTATGCAAAATGTGCCAAATGGTTGGCTTTTATGTGATGGTAAGGCCTATAAGCGTGAAGATTATCCACAGTTATTCGAGGCAATAGGTGATAAATGGGGAAAAGACAGCAATAAAACTTTTAAAGTTCCTGATTTTAGAGGCATGTTTTTACGCGGTTTTGATAATGGTCGGGGTTTAGATGGTGGTAGAAAGTTTGCAGATGAACAACAAGATAGCATAAAATCACATACGCATATTGGGAGTATTGAAAACGCAGGCGAGCATGCGCATAATTTTGAGTATCAAGGGGTAGGATGGCCCGTTGGTGATATTGGGAGACTCCCGAATCATTATACTTATAATGCGACCCTGAAAGGGAGAACAGCTTCTGCTGGTGCACATACACACAAGGTAACTCTTTCCCATACTGGTGAGGCAGAAACGCGCCCTGTTAATACAACCGTTGTCTATGCTATAAAATCATGAGTATGTTTAAGTAATAATAATCTATACACCTTGATAATTTTGTTAACGCGGAGCAATTCCGCGTTATTTTTTATGCATATGAAAAGGAAATCTATATTGTTAATAGGATACTTGAGAGAGTCAAAAAACAATTTTAAAATGATTGAAAGAAAGAGTTAAGGATATAATTTATTTTATAATTATATGATAACATAGGGAAAATGTGTAAAAATCATTTAAACTGTGCCGTGAAGAGATCTGGAGATATATTTTTTCATAAGGTGTTTTGATAGGGGAAGGTAATAAAATTATTCAACCTGAGGCATAAAAAAGTACAATATTTTTAGCGTTTTTTTGTGCAAAAATAGTATATCCCTGTATGAGTTAATTCATCTTATAAAGATATTTCTCACCTTGTTGTCGATTTCTTTGCATTGCCATGGTAGGAGGCTTTATCTGTAAAATGATAGTACCCCTTTGAGTGGAATCATCGTTATGCTTGTGAAGCAGCAGAGCAACGCTATTTCTATACTCTCTCCTCATCCCTATATTCCGTATTGTTTTTGCATTAGGGGGCTTACAAGAAGCGTTATTGAGTTTATTTTAAATTTTTTATTCAATAGGTTAATTCTTTATGATATGCCAATAAACAATTTTTTAATAGAGAGAGAAAAGTAAAAATATCATTGTAAATCAATATTTATTTATACAAAAAGCTAAAGTATATGTGTTATAAAGAAAACATTACCATTAAAGCTACAAATAAATCTTTTATGGAGGGGAGAAAGGTACTTGATTTCTATATGGTCCTTAGAAGATATAATAATACACCCGTTATTATAACAAAGGCATTTGTATGTATTTCTTGAATCATTTTTATAAAGATAAAAGTGATAGAGAGAGTGGGAAAACGCATATTTATGTTGTATAAATTCGTATTATCTAAAAATTTGATAACAAAACAAAACTTCACATGTTTTTAGTTACGTAAAATCTTGAAAGATTTTAAACTGGTATTTTTTTCCAAAAATATCTTTAGGGTAATTGGTCTTCTTTTTTAATGATAGATGACAAAAAGGAGTTCATATAAAAATAAAAAAGATTCTTGAATATTTGCGTGTTTTATTTTGCTATGGACTTTAGTTTTTAGATTGAAGCCGATAGCTTAGAGATCTAATTTCATAGGAGGATGTCGTTTGAGGGAGTATAAAAGGGATATCTTCTTTAGGTAATTCAGAAACGTTTAAAGAACAATGATAAACATTGCGGAGATTTTGTGTTGTCAAAACATTAGTTGCATTTCCTTCGCAATAAATCTCACCTTCCTTGAGCAAGATCATGTTATCTGCATAATGTGCCGCGAGATTGAGGTCATGAAGAACAGCAAGAACGCCGCCACCAGAATGAGCAAATTGTTTAGCAATATCCATAACGATGATTTGATGTTGAATATCGAGGCTAGCAATAGGCTCATCTAATATCATCCAGCGAGGAATCCCATTATGAACAGGTTTCCAGACTTGGCAAAGTACACGGGCAAGTTGTACTCTAGCTTGTTCTCCGCCTGATAATTGGTGATAATACAGGTTGCCATAATCAGAAAGGTCAACGCACTCTAAAGCTTTCTGGATAAGATTTTGCAATTCGGCTTTGGCAATGCTAAATTGGTTTACAGAAAGGCCAAGCCCTACAACTTCATGGACTAAGAATGGAAATACGAGCGTTGTTGATTGTGGTAGTACAGCGCGCATTTTTGCCATTACATGAGTTTTTGTTTGGCATACATTATAACCATTTAAGGTTATTTTTCCACTGTAAGGAATTTCACCACTCAGAGCTTTGATAAAAGTACTTTTTCCTGATCCATTAGGACCAATAATAATGGTAAAAGCACCACTTTTAGCTTGAAGATTAATGTGTTTAAGAATCTGCTTCTTTCCGCGCTGAACACAAATATTTGTCGCTTCAATCATGAAAAGTCTGTTCCTCGTTTGCATATAAGGATCCATAGAAAGAAAGGTGCACCAAAAAGTGCTGTTACAATCCCAATCGGCAATTCTGCGGGGGCAACAATTAAGCGTGCAAACATATCAGCAAAAATAAGTAATGCTGCTCCCAAGAGAGCAGAGCAAGGAATGAGATAGCGATGATCAGGACCTATGAGTTGACGTAAAATATGAGGAACAATAATACCAATAAAACCAATACCACCACTGACAGCAACAGCACTACCGCACATAAGAGCAACAAGGGGAATAGCAATATTTTTGACGCGTTGAATATGGAAACCAATATGGCCAGCAACAGCTTCTCCAAGAGCAAGGGCATTAAGCGCTCGTGATAAAAAGGGAGAGAAAAGAAGACCAATAACGATAAAAGGGAGAACGAGCCATACTTTCAACCATGTAGCGCCCGCAAGAGAGCCAAGACTCCAAAAAGTGATATCACGCAGTTGTTGGTCATTTGCGACAAAAATCAATGTTCCGACAACTGCACTGCTTAATGCACCAAGAGCAATACCAGCAAGCAGCATGGTTGCAATAGAGGTAAAGCTATTATGCGTTGCTATTATGTAGAGAATAATCGTTGATAAAAGTCCACCAAAAAAAGCACCTATGATAACTTTATAAGGCTCTAGAAAAGGTGCAAATGAAACAGGAAAAGCAATGCCGACAACAATTGCTAAGACTGCTCCAAGTCCAGCACCTGCTGATACACCTACAATTCCGGGATCTGCAAGAGGATTACGAAAAAGCCCTTGCATAAGAACACCGGAGACAGCTAAAGCTGCTCCAATTAATAATCCCAAGATAACACGGGGAAGCCTTATGTCGATGAGCACGAGGTAATCACGCGTTTTACTACTTACCGAAAAATCTTGTGTAAGTATCACATGGAGGAGATCAACGAAAGAAACCTTTGCTGCACCATTCAAGAGCCCACCAAAAATACTGAAAATAAGGAATATTATTAAGCTTAATAATAAAATTTTTCCCTGCTTTGAACGGTTTATTTTTTTACCTTCTTTTTCTTTAGGTAAATGCATCATGGATGTACCGTCTACCATTTTTATCAGCTCTTACCGTTTTGATGTGCACCATAAAGTATCTCAATAAGCTCTCTTGATGCGTCTGCAGTACGTGGACCAAATCCCAAAAAATACATAGCATCCATCTGTTTTATGGCATGATTTTTCGCTGCAGTTGTTGCTTGAACTGCCGGTATGGCTAAAATCTTATCAATGCTGGTTGATCTTGCACCATGTTTTACAAGCAAAATAACATCAGGATCTGATTTCAATAATGCTTCGCCGTTGAGAAGTTTATATCCTTTATAATCGGTGATAGCATTGATAGCGCCTGAAAGTTTGATCATACTATCAGCTGCAGTACCTGTTCCAGATGCCATGACGCGTCCATTTTGCACAGAGAAAACAAAAAGAACACGCTTTGGTGTTGTTACTTTCGCCAAAAGCGCATCGTTGTCTAAAAAATTACGCTTCAATTTCTCAATTAACGCCGCGGCTTGCACTTCGCGATGAATGGCTTGACCAACGAGGCGAATCTTTTCTATCACATTTTCACGGGAGTAGTTTTCTGGTATGATCACCAGAGGTATTGATGTTTTTTTGAGAATATCAATTGTTGAAGCGGGACCACTTCCTTCAACAAGCAATATACCCTCTGGAGCAAGTGATAAAACACCCTCAGGTGAAAGAGCACGCATATATCCAAGCACAGGAAGCTTGAGCGCTTCTTGTGGATAGACGCTTGTACTATCACGAGCGACAAGTTGATCTTGGGCTCCCAATGCATAGACAATTTCTGTAAGTGCGCCGCCGATAGAAACAATTCGAGCATTTTCAGGAAAACGCGTTGCAGGTTCAGCAATTACTTGTTTAGAAAAACAAGTAAGAGAGAGCAGTAAACACGTAAGAAAAAGGTTTGATAACCTATGTAAAAGAGATATGAACATGTCTAACCTTATCTTATCTTAGTTACTGCTGTTTTCTTGGCATGATGGCAAACTATTCAACAAAGAACGCCAATCTTCACGTTCTTTTTGACCCTCCTTGCGTACGCCAAAGAATTGAATAACCATCTCATCATCTTTATCGAAAACTTCAAGTGAACTGACATAACCATCACGGGTAGGTTTGCGAACATGCCATACACTAGCAATCCCGGACGTGAGTAAATGAAGGTCAAATCTTGGATCAAGAACATTAAGCCAAGGTCCCATTTGCTTAATATTTTTTACAGTCCCACTAAAAATTTGAATACACCCTTTATTCCCAACAAAACACATGATTGGCAGTTCTTGTTGTGCGACTTGGTTAAGCATTATTTCAACAGCATTTACCTGTAATTCATCGGCAAATTCATTACCAACATATTTTACAGCATGATGTCGATTAATTTTAAATTCGGAAATAATTTTGTGAAGTTGGTGTACATCTGTCATTTTCCGCCAACGATCCCGAAAACTCTCAATATCCAATTCTGTTATGTCACATTGGGCTGGGAGAGAAACAGGAAGAATGTTAAGAACAGGAGACTGATCTTCAAGAAGGAGCTTTTCAACAAGTTTATTCCACTCTTCCATATTTGTCATATCTTTAGAATAGACCTTTAAAATAGCAACGCCATGTTGATCAAAGAATTGCAGACTTTTTGTAGGTTTTCCAAGAATAACGACATCATATTCAAAACCGAACTTCCATTGTTTTGTAAAAATACGCAAATCAATTTCACCAAGTGTGATAGGAATATGTTCGTTTTGAACAATTTTTTCAAAGCGTCCCGTTATTTCGTGAACAGCATATTCATTGCGAGTTAAGACCATGACGGTTCCAAGTCGAGGTGCATTTTCCAAGAGAGTAGCAACATCAGTTTGTAGCCTTTTTGCTTTTCCAATGGTACAATAAGCCGCAATAAGCTCCGCTTCAGATATACCAATCGAAACCGCAAAATCGCGGTTTCGCATTTCTTTTTTTTCTTCACGCAAACGAAGAATCATTTCAGCTGTATGTGCCATGAATTTACCTTATGTTACTTAACTCAAAAACTAACTTTCAAATTTTACAATTCCAAGGCAATAAATTAAATTCTTTTAAGAGTTCAATCTATCACAAAATAACACTCTATCGCCAACAGCTGAGCAATCAAAAAACGATAAAACAGAAAGAATTAAAACTTTTCTACCAAATCTTTGTAATTTTAAAGATGTTGAAAATAGAAACACAATAATTAATCCTTTTATCAATACAATTTTATTGACCGAATAATTAACAGAAGTGACTAAAATTTTTGTACAAACGACACTTTAAAGTTACGACCAGGCTGGCTATAATAATCTTTTGGTGTTGAACTTTTACCTGAAGGAAGTTCAGATACATTCCAATATTTTGTATTGAAAAGATTATAAACACCGGCTCTTAGAATAGGTCCCGTTTCACCGAATGGCTTCCACCACCCTGTCATATCAACGACATGATATCCTGGAATTTTTTGGTAATCAGATTCTCCGGCTACTTTGTCACGTTTAGCTGCCAAAGTAAGGATAATATCGCTTCCCCAAACCTCTTTTGCATATCCTAATCCGATAACTGCTTTCAAAGGAGGAATTGAGTTAAGATACTCCTTTTTATCAAGATCTTTTCCTTGTGAATAAGCAAGAGCAACATTGCTATGAAAACCATTTTTAAGAACTAAATGGGCTTTTGTCTCAACACCAAAAATTTGCACGTGAAAACGATTCATGTAATGCCGACGCGCAAATCTAAATTCCTCTGATGGCCCTCTATCCTCAGTATCTATGAAATTCTTATATTGATTGAAAAAGGCATTGAAGGAACCACCGAAATTTACATTTCCATACCGTAGACCAACATCATACCCATTGCTTGTTTCTGGTTGAAGATCAGGATTCCCTTTCACGTAATAAGCAGAAGGTTTGATATAAGAGACGTAAAGTTCTGAAATACGTGGTGCACGAAAAGCCTGTGCCCACTGAGCATAGAGCGTTACTTGATTACGAACATCCCACTCCACGCGTAATTTAGGAGAAAAGCGTGAACCACTTCTTTCTGGAGGGAATTTATCAGAAATCAGTGCTTTCTCATAAGAAGGTGTTTTCTGAGGAACATATTTGTACCAATCATACCGGATTCCCGGTGTTACACGAAAACGATCATCAACCAACCCAATTTCATCTTCAAAAACAAAACCTAAATTGTAACCATTTGTGTCTGGTGAATCTGATCGATTAGCAGGAACAAAAAGACATCCCCGAGCGTATTCTTTTATATGACAATTGTCTTTACCTAACAAATAGTGATGAAATTTAGATGACGAAACATTCATTACAAACTTTAACGTATGGTTTATAGTGCCAAAATCCACTTTTTTAAGGGCATTAGCATTGAAACCATAATTGATATTACGCAAGAAATTATCTCTCAAATAATCCCCTTTGGGAGCTGAAACACGAACGCCTGTCATAACGTAACGACTTGATTGCCTTTGCCAATAAAGCTGCCCATTAAACGCATCAAGAACTGCATCACCATTACCATTATAATTATAAGAAAGAGAAAAGCGCTCACGAAGTTTATTATCCTGCTCATAAACGGAACCTGGAGCGTATCTTTTAGACGAATTTAATTCATGTGTGTTACTATTATGACCAAAACGCTCTGCGGTAAAACCAAGGCGGTGATTATCACTCAAATATTGATGAATTTTAAAAAGCAAGTTATTTTTATCAAAGTGAGAAGGGTTTTTGCGCGTGCGTTCCTCATACCCTTCTACTGTTCCCATATTTTTGCGCTCATGACCTTCTACATAAGATCCTTGAAAAAGTAAAAATGTCCGGTAATTACGCACAGCAAAAGCTTGATCGATGCGCCAGCTGTTATCAACAGAATTATAACCACCTTTTATAAGGCTTCCCCAATTCTTTTCTTCCACGATCAGGTCTTCAGGATCAAGGGTACGCAACGCAATGATTCCCCCTAAGGCGCCAGAACCATAAAGACTAGAATCTGATCCTTGAATAGTATCAAACGTAGAAAGAGCATTGAAATCAAAAGTTGTGTTTCCACCTCCACCACGGAATATATCATTAAACCATGGAAG
This sequence comes from Bartonella sp. AP7XZML, assembly GCF_042195745.1. Classification (NCBI taxonomy): domain Bacteria; kingdom Pseudomonadati; phylum Pseudomonadota; class Alphaproteobacteria; order Hyphomicrobiales; family Bartonellaceae; genus Bartonella; species Bartonella sp. AP7XZML. Next base: position 58,456 of record NZ_JBHIOT010000095.1, on the reverse strand, counting down.
AGAAATACCATCCATTGTCGTAAGAACACGGTTTGCATCTAAACCCCGAATAACGAAACTGTTATTTTCTGAGTTATAGGATACGGAAGGATTAAGACGACTCACATCATAAACATCAGTTATTTGTCTTTCATCAATATTCTTGTTGTTCTTACGATCAGTCAGAATGGTTATTGAATTTGAAGCATCTTCTATTTTTTTTCCTTTAATAAGGATTGGTTTAAGTTCAGTGACAGCACTTCCATCTTTATTTTGTGCAAAAACAAATGAAGGTATACAGACCGATAATGCACTTAAAATTACACAGCTTTTATAGATATTTTTTCGTCTTATTTGCATAACACATCATAACCCTTTTAAACATCCCCTCTCTGTTTTGAAATTTTTTTAATACAAAAAGGCTGGACTCACTGATTAAAACTTGCCAGCCAAGCAGGAATGATTTTGACAACGGCACAAAATCATTAGAAGACCATATTAAACATGACAAAATCAGTCAAGAAAAAAGTTGCAATTTCAAAATAGCCTGTTTTAATGAGATTGAACACCAATATTAAGCTTAAAATAGTGGCAGAAGAAACGATGAATTTTGCAAATACGAAACAATTATTAACTCTTTGGATTGGTGCATTTATTGGGGCTTTCTTTTTGCATGTATTATTGGCAGCACAGTTTTATTTTCAAAGTACTGGTATAAGTAATGGCTTGCTCTCATCGGAGATTATGCTGACTTTTGTGCAAGAAACTGTATATCCGGATGTTGATACAGACTTGCCAGATATTCATAGAGAGTCGGATATTAATACAGAGCAAGAAGTATTACAGTCTGATCTCCTAGAGCAGGAGTCAGAAGGATTGGAATCCGTGGATGAAGTTCAATCGGAAGAACCTCAGCATATAGTAGAACAAGATGACTTAAAGCCTTTGGAAGAACCCCTACCTCAAAAAGTGGAGCATAAAGCGTTTATCAAAAAAACAATACCGATGCCAAAGGCTGTAGTAAAGCGCTCCAATGCAAAGGCGGTACGTTCTTCTTCCATCAACAAGGGCGGCGGTACAGCAGGGCTTGAAGATATGTTGTTAATGGAGTGGTTAGCAAAGGTACAGTCACAATTAGAAAGGCAAAAAAATTATATTGTGGGACAGCGCACCAATCGTACAAAAGGAACGGTGAAGTTAGAATTTATGGTGCATGAGCAGGGGAGTATTTTTTCTAGTCGTGTAGCAGTCTCTGCTGGTGATCCGGAACTTGATCGATTAGCGATGGCAGCCCTTCGACGCGTTGGTTCTTTTCCACCACCACCACCATCAAAAGTGAATAAAACAATTAGAGTATCCCTAATATTTAGCTGATTTTTTATGCGGGGCGCTTTTCTTATAAGATATTGATTTATAATGATTATTTATAATTTTAATGAAAGTTCAAATACAATTTATTCGAATTTTTTTGATGTTGAATCAATCAAAACCATCCGCTTACTTATGATACAAGTTGAGGAGGAGCATGGATAAAAAACTTCTAAAAAGCAGTGAATATACTTCTTATGAGTGCTCTAAATGAAAGGGCTTTTGCAACATTGGGAGTTAAGGGATGATAGAGCTATAGCTTTTATTACTTAAAGGTCTAATCGATTTTTATACCATTCGTGAGAGGATTTTCGTAAGTACTTTTAGATACACCGTTGTGAAATGGGCTTAGAAACATTAAAATAAAACAATAATATAAATAAGAAAAACATACTATTTAGGGATGCTCTGTTTTGTGTGAAGGATGTGAGCTTATATGTAAAAATGAGAAAAAAAGCAAAGCTTCATCTTCATCATTAAAAGATATTGACATATTTCAAAGTCGTAGAACCGAATGAAAAGGGAAGGGGCAGAAGAGAATTGTTTGTCTTTAAGGCTTTCTAACTCAATGAGTCTGTCTTTCTGTTATCAGAGATAATCCAAACGATATATATAATAACGTGCTCTTATTTGGTATAGAAATGTTATAAGCAGGAAAAATAGTCTTAAAAGATGCTGTTTCACAAGATTTGAATATTGACTAATAAGCAACAGTAAAAGGATGAGCTATTTGTTTCACTCTTCTCTTATATTTGTAATCTCTATGATATTGTCGTCTATGTTGAGAAGAAATGAATTATTTGTACTACCTGTTGATTTATAATGATAATTCATCATTTCGAATTTATTAATACTGAATCAATTAAAATTACTTTCTTATACGTCCTAAGAAAGTGGGTATGGTACTATTTAAAAAGGAATAAAAACACTTCTTATCAACGCTTTCAAATGCTATTTGGGAAGTTAAGGCATATTATTTCCGTCGACCAGAAAGCAAGTCGGTTTTTATATCTATTTTCCCAGTGAGTCTTGCTTTGTAGACACCATAATTTTCCATGACACGCATCACGTAATTACGTGTTTCTGTATAAGGAATACGTTCAATCCAATCAATGACGTTATCGAGAGATTGACCTCGAGGATCGCCATAACGTTTTATCCATTCATTGACTCGACGGGGACCCGCATTATAGCCAATAAGAGTTAGTATATAGGATCCATTAAAACGTTCTAATTGTTCATTGAGAAAATGAGCACCTAATGTTGCATTATAATGAGCATCACTGCTAAATTTTTTAGGAGACCATGCGATTGAGTATTTTTTTGCCAGTGCTTTTGCTGTTGTAGGAAGCAATTGGAGTATACCTTGTGCACCTGCTTTTGATATGGCTGTTGGATTAAATTCGCTTTCTTGGCGTGCAATGGCATAGATAAGCGATTTTTCTTCTACAGAAATATGAGCAGAAGCTGGTATAGCTCCCAGAGGATGAGAGAGTGCACCGACATTTTTCCCCTGAAAAACAGCCATTTTTCCAATTTTGAGGCTGGTATAATAGTCTCCATTTTTTTCTGCCATAACAGCCAGAAGAGCTAATTCACCGGGGCTTTCTATTTTTTTTCCGAGCTCTCTATAAAAAATTTTAGCAAAATCAGCATAGCCGGCTGCTTCAAGACGTTGAATTGCTTTGATCGCTTTTCGTGCACTAAAATGTTGTCGCTCAGCGGTTGTTGGTTTGGGAAAGAAAACTTTAAGCTTTTTTTGGTTGAGTCGTGCAGCGGCTAATTGACCATAGTAAGTTGCACCAAAATGAGCTGCGCGATGAAAGTATTGCTGGGCATTTTGATGTTCTTTTAGCGCTTCTGCTGTTCGTCCCATCCAGTAATATCCACGTGATGCATAAAAAGGTAAAGAAGAGAGTTGAGGAATACGTGAAAAATGCTGCATTGCCAATTTAGGATTATGAAGAAACCGTAGTGCATACCATCCTGCATGAAACTCAGCATCGACGGCCAATGCAGATGTTATACCAGTGTGCATTGCAACAAGTTGATAAGCAATTTTTGGTTTGTTTAAATCGAGCATTTCACGAGAAAGGGCACGTTGTTCTTTCCACAATGAATGAGGGTTCATAAGGCGGAATGCATCTTTTGATGTTTTCATCATGAGTGCTGCTGCATCATCATATTGCTCTGTTCGTCGAAGATGGCGTATTCGAGCAAACTGAAAAAGAGGATCTTTTTGCCATGATCTCTCTACAGCTTTTAATTTTTGTGTAGCTCTAGGATCATTTTTTTCAACGGCCACAAAAGCATTAAAAAGAGATTGAGCATGGGCTAATTTTGCAACGCGTGCTGCTGAATCAAAACGATGTGCATACAGCATAAACTGCATGCGTTTCAAATGATCAATAGGTTTTAATGCAGCGTTTGCATTTTTAAGAACAAATACTTCTTCTTTTGCATTAAGCTGTGTTTTATGCCACCATGGCGCAATAACGTGTTGAGCACGAGTGGTTTGTCCCGTTGCGATAAGTGCTTTAGCGAAGAGAGCCATCCCTTGTACTGTTTGGGGCGGGTGATGAGAAAATTTTTGGATGATTGCGCGTGTGACGTTGGTTTCGTTAAGAAAAGCACGTTCAGCATTGCGTTGCATCGTTTCTATACCTGGCCATCCTTTTAGCATGTTGATTGCATTAAATATTTCAGAACTGGGTATATTAGCTTGGTTTGACACCCCCAGCGCCCATGTCAAAATATGACGATCAAGGCTATGTTTTTCCATTGAATTACGAAGATTTATTGTTTTTGCAATATTGTTGTTTGCTAGTGCATCTAGCCCAGTTTTCAGTTGCTGAAGTGTAGCGGTATTGTGTGATGTAGTGTGTATCTGTTGAAGAGAGTCTTGAGCTTCTTTTGCGGTAAAGGGAGTAGGGCGAACCAAAGGGATTGGTACTTTCCCTTGCAAAAGGGGTGTTTGCGCGTATCCACTTGAAAATAAAATTCTTATTGCCAGTATAAGTGCAGTAAAGGTTGATACGAAAAGAGAGGTGGAAAATACACGCATAGAGAAAAGACCTTGAGACCTTGCTTTTTGTAAAAACTTAAGGATTTATAGAACACAAGCATGAAAAACGCGTTAATATAGACGGCTTATTTTAAAGAAATGTTCAACATTTAAGGAGGGGCATTTTCATCTTATGAGGGCTTTTTTTGAAATTCATCTTGCTTCAATGATAGAGCAAGATTATGCTCTATTTAAAATTTATAAAAGGCGATTATAAAAAAATAAAAGCAAACATTATAGGGAGTTTATCATGCTCAAGGGAGCTATAACTGCGCTTATCACACCGTTTGATAACAAGGGCGCGATTGATGAGAAGGCGTTTTGTGATTTTGTTGAATGGCAGATCACACAAGGGATTAACGGTGTAAGCCCTGTTGGGACAACAGGTGAATCAGCAACGTTAAGTCATGAAGAACATAAGCGGATTATAGAATTGTGTGTTGAGCAGGTTGCAAAGCGTGTTCCTGTTGTTGCTGGAGCGGGATCAAATAGCACAAGCGAGGCTGTAGAGCTTGCACAATACGCGCAAAAAGCTGGTGCAGATGCAGTTTTGGTTGTCACTCCCTATTATAATAGACCAAATCAATCTGGTTTATACAAGCATTTTTCTTCCATTGCCAAAGCTGTTTCTATTCCGATTATAATTTATAATATTCCTGGTCGTTCTATTATCGATATGGCTGTAGAAACGATGAAAGACCTTTATCAAGATTTTAACAATATCATTGGTGTTAAGGATGCAACGAGCAGAATTGAGCGCGTTAGTGAACAAGGTGAAAAGTGTGGAAAAGATTTTGTGCAGCTTTCCGGTGATGATTGTACGGCGTTAGGTTTTAATGCACATGGAGGTATGGGGTGTATTTCAGTTTCTTCTAATGTTGCTCCAAAGCTTTGTGCAGAGCTTCAAGCCGCTTGTTTTCGTGGTGATTATAAAACAGCACGAGAATTAAATGATCGCTTGATGCCTCTTAATCGTGCTCTGTTTATTGAACCTAGTCCAGCAGGTATTAAATATGCTGCTGCAAAATTAGGATTTTGTGGTGATACTGTGCGTTCTCCTATTGTTCCATTAACAGAAAGAACAAAGAAGATTATTGATGCAGCCCTCAGTCATGCTGGTCTTTTAAAAGCATAAAATGATATTGACAAAGCCATGAATAAAAAAAAGAACGCGCCCGTACGGAAAATAATTGCTGACAATCGTAAAGCACGTTTTAATTTTGAAATCCTTAATAATCTCGAGGCTGGTCTTGTCCTTCAGGGAGCGGAAGTGAAGTCCTTACGTTCTAATCATGCCAATATTGCTGAAAGCTATGCGAGTTTTGAGAATGGGGAATTATGGTTAGTAAACAGCTATATTCCTGAATATACGCAGGCTAATCGTTTTAATCATGAACCACGACGTTTGCGCAAATTATTACTTTCAAAACGTGAGATGGCACGTTTTTTTAATGCAACGTCTCGTGAAGGAATGACACTTGTTCCTCTCAAACTTTATTTTAATGAACGAGGGCGCGTTAAGTTGGAGATCGCTCTAGCGCGGGGGAAAAAGCTTCATGATAAGCGCGAAACGGAAAAAAAACGCGATTGGGGACGTGAAAAAGCAAGACTTTTAAAAAGATATGGCTAATGGATGCGATCTAGATATTCTTTATTTATAGCACTTTTTAAAACAGTTTTAGCATTGATCTAAGTATGTTTTTGCTGCTTGAAAGATTTGATGAAACATGGCGTCTGTCAAACGTCCAGTATTTGTATTATAACGAGAACAGTGATAGCTCGAAAAGATGCGTAATCTGCCGATGTTATTGATTTTGCCGTGTCCAAAAGGGTGAGCTAAAACTTTTGCATTAAGGGCACGTATTGTTGAATGGTGCGCAATGGTGCCTAAGGTAATAACGGCTTTAAGTTTGGGAAGATTTGTTAAAAGAGGTGAGAAGAAATAGCGGCACGTGTTAATTTCTGCACCGGTGGGTTTATTTTCTGGTGGAACACAACGAACAGAGTTAACGATTGCTGCATCAATAAGTTCAAGAGTATCGTCTGCTCTTTCTTCAAAGGTTCCTTGGGCAAAACCAAACTTTTTTAAAGTTGAATACAGTAAGTGCCCAGCATAATCACCAGTAAATGGACGTCCAGTTCGATTTGCTCCGCGTAATCCAGGAGCAAGCCCAACAATAAGAAGGCGTGTTGTGTCTGGCCCTTTATAAGGAAAGAATGGGCGCACTGGTGCGTTATACCAACTTGGTTCTTTTACACGCCAGCCAGCGATAAATTGATGAAGCCTAGGACATAAATTGCAATTTTGGGGTGGTTCTGGGCAAAGTGATGTTAATTGGCTATTCATGGTGTTAGGCATCAATCGTTTTTCTATTTTTTTGAGTCTTTATATAGCGTATATGACGGGTTATGTTTTGATAAACAATCTATAATGAATATAAATAAACTTTTTTAGAAATAAGTTTAATATAAACTTATTGCTCATTATTGTGTAAAGAGAGGTCATCTTTCAGTAATTTATTCGATGAATAAGAGTGCAATACACATGATGTTCAAAGAAAAAAAGTTTTCTCTTTAGATAAAGATATTATCATAAAAAGTATGTATAAGGCTGCTGTTATTGCAAAGGGTTTAAACAGCAGGTATTCCTTTTAAAAGGATAAGGACTCCAGACAAGTATTTTGTCAAGAAAGACCTCCCTTTGTTTGAAGTCAATCTATTGGAATGCTTTTAAAAGAAATTTTGATAACGAGCATGAATAGGTTATACATTTTTATAAATTTTCCAAGAATTTTTTTAAATAAGTTCTTTAATCAAAAAATATAAAAGTTTGTGTTGTTTTTCTTGTGTTTTATTTTGATTATTGTATATACTCCTTTATCCGCTATTAATTTTTTTTATTTGAGAAAGAGGCATAAATGGCCCGCGTAACGGTAGAAGATTGTATTGATAAAGTTGACAACCGCTTTGAATTGGTACTTTTAGCAGGTCATCGGGCGCGTCAGATTTCACAAGGAGCGCAGATTACGGTTGATCGTGATAATGATAAAAATCCAGTTGTTGCTTTGCGTGAAATAGCAGAAGAAACATTGTCGCCTGCTGATTTAAAGGAAGACCTTATTCATTCGTTGCAAAAGCATGTGGAAGTAGATGAGCCAGAAATGGCAAGTGAATTTATTACCCATTCAGGTGAAGTTGAAAGTGTTTTTAATACGTCGTCGCAAGAAGAAGGTACTTCATTTGATCATATGTCAGAAGAAGAGCTTTTAGCGGGTATTGAAGGTTTGGTTGTTCCAGAAAAAAGTGACGATTATTAATTGCAGCAATTTATGTTACAGGAGTAAAGATACCTTGTCATGTAAGGAGCAATTATTTTTCTTGTCTTTTATTGATAGGACATGTTCAATAAAGATTAGAGGTGTGAAAAGATAAAGGATATGCTCGTATGATGCGTCAGTGTGAGCTTGTTGGACGTGTTCAACGTTACAAGTCTGACGTAGATGAGGCTCTTTTAAACAGGGCCTATGATTATGCAATGAAAAAGCATGCACATCAAAAGCGTGCATCAGGTGATCTTTATTTTTCTCATCCTTTAGAAGTTGCTGCTATTTTGACAGATATGCGGTTGGACGAGGCAACGATTGCTGTTGCTCTTTTGCATGATACAATTGAAGATACAAGCGCTACACGAGCAGAAATTGATCAGCTTTTTGGTTCTGAAATTGGGAAGTTGGTTGAAGGGCTTACAAAGCTTAATAAGCTTGATCTTGTATCAAAGAAAGCCGTACAGGCAGAAAATCTTCGTAAACTTCTTATTGCTATTTCTGATGATGTTCGTGTTCTTTTAGTCAAACTTGCTGACCGTCTTCATAATATGCGTACCCTTGGTGTTATGCGTGATGATAAACGTCGGCGAATTGCTGAGGAGACGATGGATATCTATGCGCCACTTGCAGGTCGTATGGGTATGCAGGATATGCGTGAGGAATTAGAGGATCTCTCTTTCTTTTATTTAAATCCAGAAGGTTATCGTACGATTACCAATCGACTTTCTGAATTATTGAAACACAACCGTGATTTGCTTTCCACAATTGAAAATGAATTGACAAAACTTTTTTTCGAGCATGGCATTAAAGCGAATGTTAAAAGCCGTCAGAAAAAGTCGTATTCCGTCTTTCGCAAAATGGAAAGCAAGGCGCTCTCTTTTGAACAATTATCCGATATTTTTGGATTTCGTGTGATTGTTGAGTCCGTGAATGATTGTTATCGTGCTCTTGGTGTCATTCATACGACATGGCCAATGGTTCCTGGTCGTTTCAAAGATTATATCTCTATACCAAAGCAAAATGATTATCGTTCTATTCATACAACAATTGTTGGCCCTTCAAGACAACGTGTTGAGTTGCAAATTAGAACGGCTGCTATGGATGAAGTTGCTGAATATGGGGTTGCTGCTCATTCCATCTATAAAGAGCATGGTTCCAATTATTCGACTGTGAAGTTATCAAGTGAAACGAATGCCTATGCATGGTTGCGTCAAACGATACAATCTTTGTCTGATGGAGATAATCCAGAAGAGTTTTTAGAACATACAAAACTTGAGCTTTTTCAAGACCAAGTTTTTTGTTTTACGCCGAAAGGTCGATTAATTGCTTTTCCTAAAGGAGCTACGCCTATTGATTTTGCTTATGCCGTCCATACAGACATCGGTGATTCTTGTGTGGGTGTAAAAATCAATGGTCGTATTATGCCTTTAATGACCAAATTAAAAAATGGTGATGAGGTTGATATTATTCGCTCACACGCTCAAATTCCGCCAGCAGCATGGGAATTTCTTGTTGTCACGGGTAAAGCACGTTCAGCTATTCGACGAGCAAGTCGTGCAGCGGTACGTAAACAATATTCGGGTTTAGGATATCGTATTCTCGAGCGTTCATTTGAATATATGGGAAAGCAATTTTCAAAAGACCTTTTGAAGAAAGTTTTGCCACGTTTAGCACGTAAAGATGTAGAGGATGTATTGGCTGCTGTTGGGCGTGGAGAGCTGTTTTCCGCTGATGTGATTAAAGCGGTTTATCCTGATTATCAAGATCACCGTGTGGTACAAAAGTCATCTTTTAGGCCTGGGGAAGAAGGTTGGTTTAATATTGAAAATGCTCAAGGTATGATTTTTAAAGTTCCAGAAAATGAAAAGAATGCAAAGGTCGAGAATCATCAATCTAAAGCCTTGCCTATTAGAGGAACCCGTGGAGATATACCCGTACGTTTTTCACCGGAAGGAGCAGTACCTGGAGATCGGATTGTTGGTATTATGCAGCCAGGAGCTGGGATCGTTATTTATCCAATACAGTCTTCAGCTTTGATGGCGTATGATGATCAGCCAGAACGATGGATTGATGTTCGCTGGGATATTGATGCCCAAATGAATGAACGTTTTCCTGCACGGATGAATATTTTGGTTGTAAATAGTCCTGGTTCTTTGGCTGAAATTACACAAATAATTTCTGCTAACGATGCCAATATCCAAAATTTATCTTTTATCCGTACAGCACCAGATTTTACAGAAATTATGATTGATTTGGAAGTGTGGGATTTAAAACATTTGAATCGTATTTTTTCTCAGTTAAAAAAGGCAGGTTCAGTAAGTACAGTACGGCGGGTTCATGGATAAAAAGAAAGATTTTGCAATGAATACACAAGATGTCATTGATATTTTTAAACAAGCAGATGCTATTCTAGAAGGGCATTTTATTTTAACATCGGGGCGCCATAGTGCGACTTATATGCAAAAAGCGAAAGTATTCATGCATGCTAACTTGACGGAAAAGTTATGTCGTGGATTGGCTGAAAAAATCAAAAAATCTATCGAGGGAAAAATTGACTATGTTGTTGGTCCCGCAATTGGTGGTCTTATTCCTTCCTATGAAACTTCACGTCACCTTGGTGTTCCTTCTCTTTGGGTAGAGCGTGTAAATGGCATCTTTGAATTGCGTCGTTTTGAAATCAAGAAGGGTGCACGGGTTGTTATTGTTGAAGATATTGTAACAACGGGTCTTTCCATTCGTGAGACTATTGAAGCGCTTGTTGCAGCAGGAGCAGAGGTATTGGCCAGTGCATGTATCCTTGATCGTTCTGGTGGTAAGGTCAATGTTGGAGTTCCGTTGATTGCGCTTGCTGAATACGAGATAACCTCTTATGCTAGTGATGCACTTCCTGCAGAGCTTTCTGTTCTTCCCGCGATTAAACCAGGCGGTCGAAATATTTAATTGTCGTTCTATTTTTTTTGTGCAAAAGCTTAAAAAGATTAATTTGGATGATATAGATTATTTCATCATCAAAAGATGTATATTGAGAGTCATATGCTTTTTCGTCGTCGAGAACCAATAGATTTTGTAACGCGTATTCGACTTTGGTTATGGCCACGTCGTTCATTTTCTCGCTCATTTTGCTACATACATAAACGTATTTTGCGTATATCAGCAACACCGCATGAAGTAGCATTAGGGGTTGCTGTTGGCGTTTTTTTAGCTTGTTCACCTTTCTTTGGGCTGCATATTATTTTGGCAATATTTTTTTCTTGGCTTTTGCGTGCAAACTTTGCTGCCGCAATCATTGGGACAATTTTTTCTAATCCACTCACATTTTTATTGATTGTCATGGCTGATTATAAAGTAGGGTATTTTTGTTTATCACTTTTTAGCGATGTCAAAGAGATTTCTCTTTCGCAAATTCGTGCTCTATTTAATGGTTTGACATTGTCAAATCTCTCTCTCCTCTTTAAAGGCGCATGGGACACAATTATGAGTCCTATGATTTTAGGGGGAACTCTTTTAGGTATTGTTTTTGGTGGTTTATCTTATATAGGTGTTTACAGAGCAACGGTTCGTTTTAAACAAAAGCGATATCAAAAGATTATAAAAAAAAGGCGTTTAAAGAAGCGCTCATCGTAAGAAAGATCGGGTAATATCTTATGATTATTGGTCTTGGAAATGATCTGGTTGATATACGACGTATTGAGAAAATGTTGGTTCGTTATGGTGAGCGTTTTATCCAACGTATTTTTACGGATATTGAAAGAAATAGATCTGAAAATCTCAAAAAAAGCTCCTCTTCTTATGCAAAAAGATTTGCTGCTAAAGAAGCATGTGCTAAAGCCTTAGGAACGGGAATCGCTTGTGGTATCAATTGGAAAGACATGGGGGTAGTTAATTTGCCATCTGGTAAACCAATAATGCAATTAACAAATCGTGCGCAAATACAACTTCAAAAGTTATTACCTCCTCATCATGATGCAGTTATTCATCTTAGTATAACAGATGATTTTCCTTGGGCACAGGCATTTATTATTATCGAAGCACTTCCACGTGGATAGATGGCATGAGAGATTGTGCTTTTGTTATTTGAATATTATGATGAAAAAAATTATATCTGTGATGAGAAGGCAGTTGGTGATGATCCAAAAAGATAAAGTGCATAAAAAAGAAAAAAAAGGTGGGCTTCGTGAATTTATTTCTGTTTTAATACAGGCTTTGCTTTTAGCAGCGTTTATTCGGACACTTTTTTTCCAGCCGTTTAGTATTCCTTCCGGTTCAATGCGTCCTACTTTGTTGGTGGGAGATTATCTGTTTGTTTCTAAGTATGCATATGGGTATTCTCGTTTTTCCATCCCCTTTTCTCCTCCTCTTTTTTCTGGACGGATTTGGGCATCTCAACCTCAACGTGGAGATGTGGTCGTTTTTCGCTTACCAAGTAATCCGAAGATTGATTATATAAAACGCGTTGTTGGATTACCAGGTGATCGTATACAAGTCCGTCAAAGTGTCCTTTATATTAATGATGAGGCTGTTTCACGTCACTTTATGGGGGAGATTGATAATTCTGATATAACAGAGGTTAACTATCCTGTTGAGGTTTATCGCGAGACAATGCCTAACGGTGTCAGTTATGATACACTTGATTTAGCTTTCATCCCGAAAGTTGATGATACAGAAGTCTTTGAAGTTCCTCAAGGACATTACTTTATGATGGGAGATAACCGCGACAATTCAGATGATAGTCGTTTAGATGTAGGCTATGTTCCAGAAGAAAATCTTATTGGTCGCGCGAGCGTGATTTTCTTTTCTATCAGTAATGGTTCAAGTGCTTGGCAGATTTGGCGCTGGCCATTTGATGTGCGTTGGAAACGTTTGTTTTCTTTCATAAATACGGTTCATGATTTGCCGCTTATCAAGCAAGGAAACAACGATGAAACGTCTCATGATTGATCAGCTTTTCAAGCTGACGGGGCATCGTTTTAAAGATGAAGAGAGGTTAAAGAAGGCATTAACACACTCGAGTGTACAAGATTCGGAACAGGGGAATTATGAACGACTAGAGTTTTTAGGGGATCGGGTTTTAGGGCTTTTGATTGCAGAGATGCTGTATCAACTTTTTCCTCAGGCAAGTGAAGGTGAATTATCAGTCCGTTTAAATCATCTGGTCAATGCACAGACATGTGCTGATATTGCGCGTGAAATGAGGCTTCCTGATATGATCCGTGTTGGTTTTGAGATGAAAAATTTTGAGGGACGTCGACTTATCAACATGCATGCAGATGTCGTGGAAGCTTTGATTGCAGTAATATATCTCGATGGAGGATTGGAAAGCGTTCGCCCTTTTATTCAAAAATATTGGCAAAGTCGGGCAAAGAAAATGGATGCTGGTCGACGTGATGCCAAGACAGAATTACAGGAATGGGCGCATATCCAAGGCAATGCACAACCACATTATCAGGTTATAAAACGTTCAGGTCCAGATCACGATCCTGTTTTTATGGTAGAGGTCAGTATTTCTGGGTTTGCTTCAGAGATTGGGCAGGGAAGCTCCAAAAGATATGCTGAAAGAATGGCAGCTGAAAAAATTTTGCGACGAGAGGGTGTATGGAAAACAGTGGGAAAAAATAATCATGAGTGACGTTATGAAAACGCGTTCTGGGTTTGTTGTGCTTATTGGGATGCCTAATGCCGGTAAATCGACACTGGTTAATCAATTGGTTGGAACAAAGGTTTCAATTGTAACACATAAGGTACAAACAACACGAACTTTAATCCGCGGTATTGTCATTCATGATGATGTGCAAATTGTGTTGGTCGATACACCGGGTGTTTTTCGTCCCCATAAGCGCTTAGAACGAGCCATGGTCTCTGCTGCTTGGGGAGGGGCTAAGAGCGCTGATGTTCTGCTTGTTTTAATTGACGCTCAAAGTGGTCTTTCGGATGAAGTTGATATGATGTTAGATATTGTAAACAATATGAAACAAGAAAAAGTTCTTGTTCTTAATAAGGTTGATACAGTTGTTAAATCATCTCTTCTAGCGTTAACCACTAAAATAAATGAACGTGTAAAGTTTGCGCAAACATTTATGATTTCTGCTCTAAACGGTTCTGGTTGCAAGGATTTACTTCATGCGTTGAGTAACATGATGCAGGAGGGGCCATGGTATTATCCGGAAGATCAAATTTCTGATATGCCCATGCGTCATCTTGCTGCTGAAATTACGCGTGAAAAACTTTTTCTTCGTCTTCATGATGAACTTCCTTATTCCTCAACGGTTGAAACAGAAAACTGGGAAGAGCGTTCAGATGGTTCCGTTAAAATTAATCAAGTTATTTATGTCGAGCGTGAGAGTCAGAAAAAAATTGTCTTAGGAGCAAAAGGCGATACAATTAAAGCGATTGGTCAAGCAGCACGTAAAGAACTCATGGAAATTATGGATCAAAAGGTGCATCTTTTTCTCTTTGTGAAAGTGCGCGATAATTGGGATACCGATCCAGAACGTTATCGTGAAATGGGATTGGATTTTTTAAAATAAGATTTTTAAAAATAATTAAAGTAAAATGAAGTGGAAAGAACAAGCCGTTATACTTGGTACACGCCAATATGGTGAAACAAGTGTTATTCTTGAGATTATGACACGTGAACATGGTCGTTATATGGGAGTGGTAAAAGGGGGGCGCTCGCGTCGCATGGCAGCTCTTCTTCAACCTGGAAATTTTGTGGAGGCTGAATGGTGGGCTCGTTTAGACGAACATTTGGGACTTTTTCGGCTTGAAGCTCTTGATTTACATGCGGCACGATTAATCTGTCTACCAGAAGCACTTTATGCTTTGCAATTGATAGCGTTTCATTTGCGGCTTCTTCCCGAACGTGATCCGCACCCCATTTTATATGATATTTTACACCTTTTTATGCAGAATTTTGATGAACCATTTGTAAATGCAGAATTGCTTGTACGTTTTGAAATGCGGCTTCTTGAAGAACTTGGTTTTGGTCTTGATTTATCTTGTTGTGCTGCAACAGGTCGTCAGGAAAGGCTTCATTACGTATCACCAAAATCTGGTCGGGCTGTCTGTGAAGAAGCAGGGGAACCTTGGAAAAAAAAGCTTCTCATTCTACCACAGTTTCTTGTACAAAGAACGACTCGTCCTGCTGATTTTAGTGACATAATAAATGGTTTTATACTGACGGGTTTTTTTCTTATGCGTCATGTCTGGGAGCCACGAGATATAAAGCAGCCGTCAGTGCGCATGAATTTGATACAATTGTTTGAGCGCCAATTTGGTGTACAGGCATTAATTGGTTGATCTGATGATAATTGAATGGGAAAATGAGAATTTTAAAGACAATTGCTGAAGTCCGCCAATATACTTCAGAGGAACGACGTTTAGGTTTTTCGATTGGTTTTGTTCCAACAATGGGGGCATTGCATGATGGCCATCTTGCATTAGTACAGTATGCAAGAGCAATGTGTGATCGCGTAGTGGTTTCTATTTTTGTCAATCCAAAGCAATTTGGACCTCAAGAAGATTTTTCTCAATATCCAAGAGATTTGAAGGGCGATTGTGCTTTGTTAAAAGAAGTAGGTGTTGAATGTGTTTTTGCTCCTTCTGTAGATGAAATGTGGCCACTGGGGAATGATACAATTGTACAAGTGAAAAAATTATCACGTATTTTGATGGGAAAATTACGTCCAGGGCATTTTTGTGGTGTAACAAGCGTTGTTGCTAAACTTTTTAACATTGTCCAACCAGATAAGGCTTTTTTTGGGGAAAAGGATTTTCAACAAATTTTAATTATTCGGCGTATGGTTGAAGATTTGGCTTTTCCTATTGAAATCGTTGGAGTTCCTATTCTACGGGAGTCAGATGGTGTAGCGTGTTCTTCACGCAATCAGCTTTTAACATTAGAAGATCGTAAAGCTGCCAAAATTATTCCTGAAAGTGGAAAAGCTGCTGAAAAGCTTTATCATGAAGGTGAACGGTCGGTTGATAAATTATGCAAAACTGTTCGTGATATTTTACAACAAGAAACGCGTGCAATCATTGAAGCGATAGATTTACGGGATATGGAAACTTTATGCGTGGTTAAAGGAACATTGAATAAACCAGCAGTTTTACTTCTTACTGTCCGCTTTGGTGAGATAAGGCTGATTGATCAATATATATTGCAAGAGAAGGGTGGAAAATGAGTGTACATAAAACCGTAAAGCGTATAACATCTTCCGAAATACGTGCACGAAAGGGACAACAGCCAATTGTTTCTTTAACAGCTTATCAAGCTTATACTGCGCGGATTGCTGATCCATATTGCGATATCCTTTTGGTTGGTGATAGCGTTGGGATGGTTGTGTATGGGTTTGAGACAACGCTTCCTGTTAATTTAGATATGATGATTTCACACGGGAAAGCCGTGGTGCGTGGATCTCAAAAAGCTCTTGTTGTTATTGATATGCCTTTTGGTTCTTATGAGGAAAGTCCAGAGCAAGCTTTTTTAAATGCATCGCGCATTCTTGCACAAACGGGGTGTGGTGCAGTTAAGCTTGAAGGTGGCGTTTATATAGCCGAAACAATAGATTTTTTGTGTAAACGTGGCATTCCAGTGATGGGACATATCGGTCTTACACCCCAAGCAATGAATCGTTTTGGTGGTTTTAAAACACAAGGACGCAAGGAGAATGATTGGCAAAGAATTGAAGCAGATGGAGCAGCGATTGAAGAGGCAGGTGCTTTTGCTGTTGTTTTAGAAGCAATGGTTGAACCTTTAGCGGTGAAACTGACAGATAAGCTTTCTATCCCTACGATCGGTATAGGGGCGTCCAATCAATGTGATGGGCAAGTATTGGTTATGGAAGATATGTTGGGCTATGGTTCTCATGTGCCAAAATTTGTACGCCGTTATGGAGACCTTGAACAAGCCATGGAAACTGCAATAAAGAATTATGCAGAGGATGTCAAATCTCGTGCTTTCCCAGCGGATAATGAAGTTTATAAACTAAAATAAACTTCAGTTTAAGATGAAAGGTTTGACAAGAGAAAATTTGTTATTTTGATAATGAATGTGCATTATTTAATATATTTTGTATACAATTTGAACTGTGATTTTTTCCATTTCTTTAATGAAGTCACGCCTCTCATGCAAAACAGAACGCCATTGGGTCGCTAATTCACGTGCTTTTTTAAAGAAAGCTTTCTTAAGGTACCCAATCCTATTTCGCGACGGCGTTCGTGAATAGTATAGTGGTAAGTCCCTTATGAAGTGTATAAAATTTATAGAGTACTCCCGTCTTTACGCTTCATAAGAGAGCAAGCCGGCATTATTACACACTTTGCCAATTTTCAATGCTGCGACAGCGCTTAGCACTTGAGATGGTTCATAAGAAGCATTTTAACTCTTTCTTTAAAAAATTTTACCCACACGCCAGACCCGCTTGTGGTGTGCAAGAGAATGATTTTGATTGATTCAATATAAACAGATTTGAAATGAGTGAAGCTTACGATATTAGGAGCTCTCATTCAAAATGAAAAAACAATGAATTATTATTATAAGTCAGTGTGATGATTCTGTAATGACAAGGAATCAACAATGCGAAGGGGCTATAATCTTTGGACATCCAAGTCATTAAAGCGCGTTAAAAATGCGTTTTCAATGTGTTGGGTAGAATAGGGGGATAAATTCAGATCATCGGGTAAAATATTATTGGGAGAGCCAAAATAGTGAAGGGCTTCTTCTGTATTAAATCCAGCAAGCGTAATCGCTTCATAATAGGCAGCGATACGGTCGGCTTGTTTAATTTTTTTTAAAAGTTTTTGAGAAAGATCAACGGGAAGAGAAAAGCGCATGTGGATAGCATCTTGGATGCGCTTTTCAACGCGTTCATATTGTTTTCCTATGACAGCTTTAAAAGGGGAAATCATATCGCCGATGACATATTCTGGAGCATCATGAAGAAGGGCATAAAGACATTCGTTGCTTCCCGATTGTGGAAAAAGTTTTTGAAATATTTGTTCAACCAAAAGTGAATGTTGTGCAACAGAATAGGCATGCTCTCCTCGTGTTTGACCGTTCCAACGTGCTACGCGAGCAAGTCCATGGGCAATATCTTCAATTTCAACATCAAAAGGAGAAGGGTTGAGAAGA
Source organism: Bartonella sp. AP7XZML (assembly GCF_042195745.1). Taxonomy (NCBI): domain Bacteria; kingdom Pseudomonadati; phylum Pseudomonadota; class Alphaproteobacteria; order Hyphomicrobiales; family Bartonellaceae; genus Bartonella; species Bartonella sp. AP7XZML. The sequence goes on along the minus strand of NZ_JBHIOT010000095.1, from coordinate 40,590 downwards.
TCAAGTCGCCTTCCAGAGAGCATTCTTTGCCAAGCGCGGGCTTCTCCATTTTTTAATAATTCAGCTTTAGCCATGAGTGTTTTCTATAGTATTTTCAGGAAAGGTAAAATTCATATTTTCAGCAATGCTTATAGTGACAGGAATGTTTTTTACAGTAAAGGGGATGTTATGATCCATAGCATCTTTGACGTGGTCAATACGCATTAAAGCAAGAGCCTCATTTTCTACACATGTTCCCAAGTAGCCAAGCACTTTTGTTCCTGCTTCAATGCTAGATTGAGGGGTTAATTTACACTGGCCTTTTACAATAAAAATACGGCGACGTGCTGCACGGCGGTGGTGCATTCGTGAAACAATTTCTTGTCCAATATAACATCCTTTATTGAATGCAAGTCCATTGATTTGATCGTAATTAATATCATGAGGAAAGACTTTGCCAATTTCATAGTCTTGTTCACTTTCCGCAATTGCATAACGGATACGCAATTGATTCCATGTGTCATGATATTCTGAAGTTAAAAAAGGTTTTTTGCCATAGATTCGTATTATTTTTTCTTGTTGTGGGAAGCGTTTATCAGCAAAACTTGAATCAAAATTTAAAGCATCTGATTCATTATTCAAAGAAACTGTAACAAGCTCTTGAAATGGTTGTGTAATTTCTACTTTTTTGCGCAGCTTATAGAGCAACAGACGCTTATGGAGCGTATCAGCTAAAGGCATCCTGATATCAATCAGGTAACCATCTTCTTTTTTTCCGATAAGAAAATCAGCAAGAACCTTTCCTTGTGGGGATAAAAGGGCTCCAGGGAAAAGTTCCTGTGGACTGATTTTTTTTACATCTGTCGTGATCAGGGATTGTAGAAAATCTGTTGCTTCTTCGCCTGTAATTTGAATAAGCCCGCGGTTTTTTAAGCAAATGGCATTTTGTTTTTTAATCATGGTTCTTGCCTTTCTGCTCAAAGTTACATAATCGATAAGTGAGCAATATGTAAGGAGCGTGGTTATGTTTAAAGCATTTGATACAATTTTTAAAGGTGCAACACTTGTGAATCATGATGGAAGAAGCAAGCGTGATATTGGTATTACAAATGGTCGTATTGCTGAAATAGGCGACCTTACATGTGCATCCGCTAGTGAGGTCATTGATTGTACAGGGCTTCATATTTTACCAGGAATTATTGATAGCCAAGTGCATTTTCGTGAACCAGGAAATGAATATAAGGAGGATTTGGAAAGTGGCTCGTATTCTGCTGTGTTAGGGGGTGTTACGGCAGTTTTTGAAATGCCTAATACCAATCCATTGACAACATCAGAAGAAACATTAAGCGATAAGGTTCAACGCGCATTTCATCGAATGCATTGTGATTTTGCATTTTGGGTTGGAGGAACGCGTGAAAATGCTCATGAACTATCTGAATTAGAAAGACTTCCTGGTGCGGCTGGAATTAAAGTCTTTATGGGGTCCTCTACCGGTGATCTTTTGGTTGATGATGATGAAAGTGTACGCCTTATTTTGAAGAATACACGCCGTCGTGCGGCTTTTCATTCTGAAGATGAGGCGAGGCTCAAAGAGCGTAAAATATTGCGTATTGAAGGGGATGCATCGTCACATCCGATTTGGCGTGATGAAGTTGCGGCATTAAAATGTACGCAGCGTTTGGTAAAAATTGCTCATGAGACGAAGGCTCGGATTCATGTGTTACATCTTTCGACAGAAGAAGAAATTGATTTTCTAAAAAAACATAAGGATGTTGCAACAATTGAAGTGACACAACATCATTTGACGCTCACGGCTGATGATTATAAGAAGTTTGGTACATTAATTCAGATGAATCCGCCTATTCGTGAGCCGCGCCACCGTGACGCTCTTTGGTACGGTGTTCAACAAGGAATTATTGATGTCTTAGGTTCAGATCATGCGCCTCATACTCTTGAAGAAAAACTTCAACCTTATCCCTCTTCACCTTCAGGTATGACAGGCGTGCAAACAACAGCAGCAATTATGTTGACACATGTGAATGCAGGAAAAATATCTCTTGAACGTTTTGTTGATCTCACTTCACATGGCCCTAGTCGTATTTTTGGTATAAGTTGTAAAGGGCGCATTGCTGTTGGGTTTGATGCTGATTTAACCATTGTTGATCTTAAGCGAGAAGAAATTATTACGAATAGCTTAATTGGTTCGCGTACCGGTTGGACACCTTATGATGGTCAAAAAGTTAAAGGTTGGCCTGTTGGGACTATTATCCGTGGTATGCGCGTTATGTGGGAAGGTGAAATTGTTACACCTTCACAAGGAGAGCCTGTTAAATTTATGGAAACTTTGGTGTAAACAAATTAAAATTATAAGTATGCCGTAAAATACCATCTTTTAGATGGTGATATAGGGTATGTCAGCCTCTTTGGTACATAAGTGTTTTTTTAATGCGAGGTGAATATTCTTAGGCTTGTTTGTAGAAACTATGCAGCAAATTACATGTGTTAGAAGCCAAGAGAAACCTTGTTCAACAAGAACCTAGATTATTTACAGAGCAAATTTAGTTAAAAATCTTTGTCCGTTAAAGTGTGGGGAGGAAGCCAAAGAACGGTTTTGTATGGGGAAAAAGGCGCATATGAATAAAAGCGTATCAAGATATTATTCTTTAAACGTCTCTCTATTTTCAGAGCTGGTTTATTGCTCCCCGCATTTGTGAAAGGAGTATCATTGATATCGCTAAGATTGAGAGAGCTACTTTTTGTATAGATTAATTATTTATAATGCATGAGGAGGTTTTCAGATAAAATTCTTCCTTCCTCAATATATTTTTGATTGGCTTCAATGGCTGCTTGTGTACAATGATGATAATTTTCTGAGAAAGCACGATACGCTTCATTAAACGCTTCATAAAAATAAGCACGTCTTTGTGGAATGGGGCGTTCTGCTTCAATCAGTGCATTCATATAGTCATACCATTGGTTTGTTGGAGGCTCGCAAAGATTTTGGAGAGAATGCAATGATCCCAAAATTTCTGCTAGTCGGAGTAATTTTTTTTCATAGGGTGGAGATTGTTGTGCAAAGGCTGGCATTGAAATGACAAGAAATATTAAAATAATGATGTTTATCAATCTATACTGCATTATTTTTATTGCTTTCTTTGAATAAAGTTCTGTAAAGATGAAATAATTTTGTCATGAGAACGGTGTAAAAAAATAAAGTTAATTGCTACATTATTCTCAATTATTGATTATAAAATATAGGGCGTAAGAGGCAGTAGGGAACCCATTGTGGAATATTGAAAATACTGACGAAGCTTTGTGTGGTTAAAAATTTAAGATTTTCTGCCTGCAAGCTATCTATTTTTCACATAGATTTATATTGTATTGCCTATAGATTTTTTTCTAAGCTCATTTTCTTTAATGAGAGAAAGCATCTCTAATGATAGAACGCTTTTGTCCAATCAAATAAAATAGATTGTTTTTATGATAAACGATGAATACAGCCGTAAATACAATGGGAAAATGGTAAGAAGAATTTACTATAAGATACAAGTTTTTAGCTTAAACCGCGTAATACAATGATTTGAGATAAGATACATCTAAAAGGATCGGTGCATAATATCGTCCATGGAGTCAATAAATGAAAGAGTTGCGATTTTATAATACGCTAACACGTAAAAAAGAAAAATTTACACCAATAGATGCGACAAGAGTACGTCTTTATGTTTGTGGACCGACAATTTATGATTATGCGCATATAGGAAATGCACGTCCTGTTATTGTTTTTGATATTTTATTTCGCTTATTGCGTCATATTTATGGTAATGAGCATGTTCTATATGCGCGTAATATTACAGATGTCGATGATAAAATTAATGCACGAGCAGCTAGCGAATATCCAAACGTATCATTGAATGAGGCTATTCGTCACTTAACAGAACGTACATATTCTCAGTTTCAACAAGATACCATAGCACTTGGTTGTCTGTTGCCAACCAGTCAGCCACGCGCTACTGAGCATTTAGAGGAGATGCGCTCTTTAATTGAAAGATTGCTTGAAAAGGGGCACGCTTATGAAGCGGAAAATCATATATTATTTTCTGTAAGTAGCATAAAAAATCCTCCCCATTATGGGGCATTTGCAAATCGTTCTTTAGATGAAATGAGGGCGGGGGCGCGTATCGATGTTGCTGCTTATAAAAGGGAAGAGATGGATTTTGTTTTGTGGAAGCCTTCTGTGGAAGGAGAACCAGGTTGGGAATCACCGGGCGGAATTCCTGTTTTAGGTCGTCCAGGTTGGCATATTGAATGTTCTGCAATGTCAATGGCAAAGTTATTAGCGCCCTATGGCGGTGGTTTAACCTGTGATGATCCGACCGCCAATGTTTTTGATATCCATGGTGGTGGAATTGATTTAATTTTTCCTCATCATGAAAATGAGATTGCACAAAGTTGTTCAGCTTTTGGGACGGAGCGAATGGCTAATTTTTGGATGCATAATGGTTTTTTACAAGTTGAAGGCAAAAAGATGTCGAAAAGCTTTGGCAATTTCATAACTATTCGTTCTGTTTTAGAGAATAATTTTGGGGAGTTTAATGGTATTTTAGCCGATGAAATGAAGCAAAATTGGGCTGGTTTGTCTGCGCGTTTTTCGATGTTGCAAACACATTATCGTGAACCATTAAATTGGACAGCTCAGCGTTTAATACAATCGAGCAGCGAACTGTATCGTTGGTATGAATGGCTTCGCAGCAAAAAGAGTGAGATGAAAAACAATGAAGCAATTGATGATACTTTGATAGATGCACTTAGTGATGATCTTAATACTCCAAAAGCACTGACTCTTTTGCGAAAATTTTATAAAGAAGGAAATGCTTTGGCTCTTCTGAATGGGATGAATTTATTAGGACTGTTAAGACAAGAATGGATTAAAGAAATAGATTGCCCATTATTTATGAGAAAAACTTTCCTTGATACAAAATTTATTGATCAGCGCATTGCCGAAAGACTAAGACTTATCCATAATAAAGAGTGGGAAGCTGCGGATACAATTCGTGATGAGCTTGCAGCCGAGGGGGTTCTTTTAAAAGACAGTAAGGATCCGCAGAGTGGTGAGCGCATAACTGTGTGGGAAATAAAGCGACACTAATGTCTCTATTCCAGCAGCTCCATAAAAAAGGAGAATATGATGGAATTTTTATATCATTATGGGTATGTCGCACTAAAACTAGTTGTAGGACTTATCGCTTTCCTCTTGATTTTAAGAACCACAGGTCGTGGTAGTCTTAGTCAAATGACGCCAGTTGATTTGGTAAGTAATTTTGTCATGGGAAGTATTATTGGAGGCGTTATTTATAGTCCGGATGTTAGCAGTATTCAATTGTTGATCGTCTTATTTATTTGGCAGACTTTAGTCACATCTCTTAATTTTCTGATGCGCTATTCAGTTTTTTTTCGTCGTCTCATTGCAGGACGACATATTGCATTGGTTTTAGATGGAGTATTTCAAGTGGATAAGATTAAAAAATTAGGTATCAGTGTGAATGATCTGATTACAATGTTGCGCATTAAAGGCTGTAGTTTACATGAAGCTGCTTTCGTTCGTTTAGAAACCAATGGCGATTGTTCCGTTATTAAAAAGGAAGAAGGAAAGAAGTCTATCATTTTAATACAAAATGGTGAAATTCTTGATAAGGGGCTGAAAGAGATTGGTAAAACAAAAAAGTGGCTTCATGCAGAACTGAAAAAAAAACATGTAAAAGTTGAAAATTTATTTGCAGCAGAGTGGTATGAGAATATAGACCCAAATAATAAATTATATAGTGGATTATTTCTTGTTCCTTTTTCAAAAACAGTCTAACTTCAAAAAACGGGTAGGTATAGCTTATTGGAAGCCGTAATGAAGAGATGAATCTATAAATAACCACAGAGGGTATTTTGCCTGTTTGTGCGGATGATAGAGAAGTAAGGACTTTATGAAACGCAATGAAATGACAAAAACTGTATCATCAGATACAGGGAAGACTCTGCACACACTTTACAATTTATGGCCCTATATGTGGCCGGTAGGTCGGCGTGATCTAAAAATGCGTGTGCTATGGGCAATATTTTATCTTGTTTTGGCTAAGCTCGTTCTCATATCTGTACCGTATTTATTTAAATATTCTACGAATGTGCTTGATTCAAGCTTTCAGCTACCTGAATGGTTCCCATCCAGTTGGATTATTCCCATCATGCTCGTTTTGGCATACAATGTCGCGCGTATTATGCAGGCTGGATTAAATCAATTACGCGATTCCCTGTTTGCCACTGTTGGTCAATACGCTGTTCGTCAATTAGCTTATAAAACCTTTGTACATATGCATGAGTTATCTTTGCGATTTCATTTGGAACGCCGAACAGGTGGGCTTTCTCGTGTGATTGAGCGTGGAACAAAAGGAATTGAAGCGATTGTAAGATTTTCAATTCTTAGTACAGTACCGACAGTTTTAGAATTTATATTAACGGCACTGGTATTTTACATAAGTTATGGGTGGCATTATCTTCTCATTGTTGTTGCAACGGTTGGATTATATATCTTGTTTACCATTAAGGCGAGTGATTGGCGTATTCGCATTCGACAAAAAATGAATACAGCGGATACTGAGGCGAATACTCGCGCTGTTGATTCTCTTTTGAATTTTGAAACGGTCAAATATTTTGGTAATGAAACTCTAGAAGCCGATCGATTTGATGCTTCTATGGTAGGTTATGAAAAAGCCGCAACAAAGATTTGGACATCTTTAAGCTGGCTTAATTTTGGTCAGACTCTTATCTTTGGTATTGGAATGACGATCATGATGCTGATGTCAGCTTATGAAGTTTTTTATAAGACACAAACTTTAGGAGATTTTGTTTTTATTAATGCGCTTTTAATGCAACTTTCCATTCCACTAAATTTTATTGGTTCAATGTATCGTGATATTCGACAAGGTTTAACGGATATTGAAGCAATGTTTGATCTTTTAGATGTTCAGAAAGAGATCGTTGATAAATCGGATGCTAAACCGTTAGAGATAAGCGATGGGACCATTTGTTTTCATCAGGTAAAGTTTTCCTATGATTCGAGACGTCAGATTCTCAGAGATATTGATTTTGAAGTTCCTGGAGGAAAAACAGTCGCTATTGTCGGTCCATCGGGTGCCGGTAAATCTACTATTTCTCGGTTGCTTTTTCGGTTTTATGATGTTGATGCAGGCTCTATCACAATTGATGGGCAGGATATTCGTGACGTAACACAAAAGAGTTTGCGTGAAGCGATTGGCATGGTCCCACAAGATACGGTGTTATTTAATGATACAATTGCCTATAATATTTGCTATGGGCGTCCAAGTGCTACAGATGAAGAGATGCGCAAAGCTGCTGAAATGGCACAGATATCAAAATTTATTGAGATATTACCAGAAGGTTTTCAATCTATGGTAGGAGAGCGTGGTCTCAAATTATCAGGTGGTGAAAAACAACGTGTGGCTATTGCACGGACACTCTTAAAAGCCCCTCCACTTCTTATTCTAGATGAAGCAACAGCGGCTCTTGATACGGCGACGGAACAGGAAATTCAACAAGCATTGGATATTGTAAGCCGTGGACGTACAACATTGATTATTGCTCACCGTCTTTCTACTGTTATCAATGCGGATGAAATTTTAGTTCTTAAAAGTGGTCGTATTATTGAAAATGGGACGCATACAGAGCTTTTACGCAAGAAAGGTCTCTATGCTTCAATGTGGAATAAGCAGCTTGAAGCATCGCAAGCGGAAGAAAAATTACGTAAAATGCGTGAAGAAGATGAGACGAGTGTTGTTAATCGTAAAAAATAAATAGAGCAAAATGTAATCTATATCTTTATATGGAGTGATTGATTAAATACATAAAAAGACACAAGAGGAACAAAAAGCTTTGTTGCTTGTTTAAGTTTACGATGAATAGGAAATTATATGAGTATTCTGCAATCTTTCCATAATAGCTTTGTACCGGTTCATAAAGAAGGTTATCCTTTTATTGTAGCGTTTTTTGTTATTTCGCTCATTCTTGGTTGGATATGGAGTCCGTTGTTTTGGTTTGGTCTCGTTCTCACGGTGTGGTGTGTATACTTTTTCCGTGATCCAGATCGTGTGATCCCTTTGAATTCAAATTGGGTTATGTCGCCTGCAGATGGGCGTATTTCATTTGTGGAATCATGTGTTCCACCTGAAGAATTAGGATTAGGGAAAGATGAAATGATCCGTATTTCCATTTTTATGGATGTTTTTTCATGCCATATTAATCGTATTCCTATCAGTGGTACAGTAGAGTCTATCGTTTATCATCCAGGTCGATTTACTAATGCTGACTTTGATAAAGCTAGTCAGTTTAATGAGCGTAATGGGGTGGTAATTGATAGCAAACATGGTAAAATTGGTGTCGTACAAATAGCGGGAATGGTTGCACGCCGGATTGTTTGCTGGTCAAAAGAAAACGATGCCGTTATGACTGGTGAGCGATTTGGATTGATTCGTTTTGGTTCTCGCCTTGATGTTTATATACCAACTGAAATGAAATTGCGTGTTGCAGTTGGACAGACAGCAATTGCTGGAGAAACAGTTTTGGGTTCTTTTGATGATAAGAGTGCCACAACGGATTTCAGATACGATTAGGACTCACAATGAAAAATTTTTCGCCATTTTCTTCATTCAATCCTGAGGGGCAGCATGATGATGTTGCAAATCGGCGGCGTTCACCTACATCAATGCGGTATGTTATTCCTAATATCATTACTATTTTAGCAATTTGTGCAGGGATGAGCAGCATTCGTTTGGCTTTTGAACATCGCTATGAAGCTGCTATTTTAATGGTGCTTTTGGCCGCAGTTTTAGATGGTGCTGATGGTCGCATTGCCCGTTTAATAGATGGTAGTTCATCTTTTGGGGCACAGATGGATTCTCTTGCTGATGTTATAAATTTTGGTGTTACCCCTGCACTCATTGTTTATTCTTTTATCTTGAATCAAGCGAATCATATTGGGTGGGTTGCTGCCCTTGTTTATTGTGTTGCTTGTTGTTTGCGATTAGCACGTTTTAATGTGATGTTAGATAACCCCAATATACCTAAGTGGCAGAGAAGTTATTTTGTTGGTGTTCCAGCACCAGCAGGAGCATTATTACTTTTATTGCCTACCTATTTAGGCACTCTTGGTTTGGTTCCCAATTGGGGGTGGGCATTATTTTTTAGTCTTTATACTGTAATTATTGCTTTTCTTTTGATTAGTCGTTTACCGGTATGGAATGCAAAAACAATTGATCAAAATTTAAGGCGCGATATCGTTATACCGTGCATGTTGGTCATTGTTATTTATGTCGGTTTTCTTGCGACTTACACATGGGAAACTTTATTGATTACAGCTGTTAGCTATATGATTTTTCTCCCTTGTAGTTTTATCGCTTATAATAAACGTGCTACTTTAGAAGAGAAAAAGGCTGATGCTAAAGCTATCCAAGAATTATAAAGTGCTTCATTCTTCTGTCGAAAAGCACAGGAAAAAGAGAGAGTCAAACGATTTACTTCTCATATGATGATCAATCAGGTACATGATAATCTACAAACCGATTTTTATGGACATTAAAGAGTTTTCCAGTTTCCTTTAAATCAGGTGATAACAAATGGACTATCTTTTTTGCAACCTCTTGTGGTGAAGGGAGAGTTTGTGGATCTTCACCGGGCATAGCTTCAGCGCGCATGGCAGTGCGTGTGGCACCAGGGTTGACACAATTAATCTTAATAGGGGTTTGTTTGAGTTCTTCTGCCCAACAGCGGGCAATCACCTCTAAAGCTGCTTTAGAGGCTGCATAAGCTCCCCAGAAAGGGCGCGCAGCATGCGCAACGCTTGAGGATAACAGGATGGCTCGTCCAGCATCAGATTCACGTAATAAAGGCTCAACGGCTTTCATTAAGCGCCATTGGCTGAAAAGATTTATTTGAAAAACATCTTCAAATACCGTGTTTTCTATATGCGCTATTGGTGAGAGTGTTCCAAGAATTCCTGCGTTTGCAATGATAATATCAAGTTTTTTCCAGCGTTTGGCAATTGAGATAGCAAGGGTATCGATGTTTTCCATATGATGCAAGTCAAGGGGAACAAGGGTTGCATGAGCTCCTTTTTCTCGGATTTGATTATCTAATTCAGTAAGTCCACTGACTGTTCGTGCAAGAGCAATAATATGAGCGCCGCGTGCAGCAAGCTCGAGTGCCAAATAATAGCCAATCCCTCTTGATGCGCCAGTAACAAGTGCAACACGCCCATGGAGACTAAAGTCACGTTTTGTCATCATTAATCTCTTGTTTTAAGAACAGATGATTGATGAATTTTGGAGAGATTTTCTTGATCAACCAGATGCGTAGGATAATATCCAGTAAAATAATGGTCAGTAAATTGTGGATCGGCGTTATTCCGTTTTTCCCCTGCTACAGCAAGATATAATCCATCCGTTGAAAGAAATTCTAATGAATCCGCTCCAATAAAATCACACATAGATTTTAAATCTGGATATTGATTTGCTAAAAGGTTTTCAGCTTTAGGTGTATCAATACCATAAAAGTCAGGATAAAAAATCATAGGGCTAGAAATGCGCATATGAACTTCTTTTGCTCCTGCATCGCGAAGCATTCGTACAATTTTAAGGGATGTTGTTCCACGCACAATAGAGTCATCAACCAGAATAACACGTTTTCCTTCAATCACAGGACGGTTTGCCGAATGTTTTAACTTGACGCCAAAAGCGCGAATTTGTTGTGTTGGTTCGATAAAAGTGCGGCCAACATAGTGATTACGAATAATACCAAGCTCGAAGGGAATTCCAATTTCTTGTGCATAGCCAATTGCAGCAGGCGTTCCTCCATCAGGAACAGGAACCACAACATCACCCTCACAAGGGGCTTCCTGTGCTAAACGGATTCCCATATTTTTGCGTGTTGTATAAACACTACGTCCTCCAACGATTGAGTCCGGACGGGCAAAATAAACATATTCAAACAAGCAAAGTTTTTCTGGTTTTGTATTTTCTGGTTTTATAATTTTTTTCGTAATTTCCCCATTTTTTTGTATTTCACATATGATGATTTCTCCATTTTTAACATCACGGACATATTTTGCTCCAATAATATCAAGAGCACAAGTTTCAGAACAAAAGATAGGCTTACCATCAAGTTCCCCCATCACGAGAGGTCTAATTCCTGTTGGATCGCGTGCCGCAATAAGCTTTGTACGTGTGAGCGCTAACATAGCATACCCACCTTCTACTTGCCGAATCGCGTCAACAAAACGATCAGAGGACGATTCATAACGTGAGCGGGCGATAAGATGGAGAAAAACTTCTGAATCTGACGTTGATTGACAGATAGCACCAGAAGCGATGAGTTCACGGCGTAATGTGAGACCATTGGTAAGATTACCATTATGCGCAATAGCAATACCTCCAACTTTCAATTCAGCAAAAAGGGGTTGAACATTGCGTAATGCCACTTCTCCAGTTGTTGAATAACGGGTATGTCCAATAGCACGATTTCCTGGTAAGCGCGCAAGTGTTGCAGGGTTTGTATAGTGATCGCCAACAAGACCTAAATGCTTTTCTTGATGAAATATTTTATTATGGTAAGAAACAATCCCAGCTGCTTCTTGCCCACGATGCTGAAGTGCGTGGAGTCCAAGAGCTGTTAATGTTGCGGCATCTTCATGCCCAAGAATACCAAAAACTCCACATTCTTCATGAAGGGTATCATCATCTAATGAAAATTCTTGACAGAAAACATCGCTTTTTATCATCATATTCTTTCAGTTGTGATATGGAGGAATCATTAATATCACATTTTACATCATTTAGTTCTCTTTCCTCATGAAAAACTATTCTCTATTTTTTGAAAATTATCTTTTCATGAGAGTGTTGCTCATACGTATGTTTATTGCTGTCTTTAAACAAATTTTCCGTCTTTTCGAGAACAGATCCAATATCTTTGGGGAGTATTTCCCAAACTTTTTGTCCCAATGAATCTAAAATAGGCCTTGTTTTTGCATTTTTTAACCAATTCGCTTGAAGCTCGGGTTTAATCAGTGCATTAAGCAGTAACATACCGATGACCATGATAAGTAAACCACGAAGTGCTCCAAAAATAAAACCAATAGCACGGTCAAGGATACCAATTCGACTATCAATAATAAAATCAGAGATCTTCATTGTAATAATTGAAGTAATAATGAGAACAATAATAAAAATTGTGACCAATGTTGTGATCAATGCAATCATTTTATTAGAGAGATATTGTTCAAAGAAAGGTAAGACAGGTTTGAATAAAAACAGTGTCGTAACAGCTGCAACTGCCCAAGAAATCAACGATAACACTTCACGTGAAAATCCTCGAAGCATAGCAAGAAAAGCGGACAACAGGATGATTACTACGACAATTCCATCAAGGATTGTTATGATCATTTGTTTGTTCCTTATACATAAAGTTGTGTTCTTTTAAGTCTGTGTGCAAATATATTTTTTGTTATGCCATTTTTTGTTCTTATAGCAAGGATCTTTTGTATTTTATAGAGTTTTTTCTATATTATCATATCTGTGGTGCAGATCATTTTTTACTTACGGTAAGAGTAGCAACGAGTTCGGGAAGGTCGGAGAAAGTTTTTTGTTGAAAGTTGAGCGACTTCATCATTTCGGTTGTTGTTGTGGGGTGAAAGGCTCCTTGAAAGCCGAGTTTTTTTGCTTCATTGATGCGCTGTGCTGAATGTGCAACAGCGCGGGTAGCTCCTGAAAGACTGACTTCACCAAAATATACATAATCCGTTGGCAATGCGATATTGGCAAGAGAAGATACCAAAGCAGCGGCTACAGCTAAATCAGCAGCGGGTTCTGATATGCGATATCCACCTGCTACGTTCAGATAGACATCATGCTGTCCAAAACGAATGCCACAATGGGCTTCTAAAACGGCAAGAATCATAGAAAGACGATTTCCATCCCATCCGACAACCGCACGTCTTGGTGTCCCAAGGGAAGAAGGAGCAACAAGCGCTTGAATTTCTACGAGTATCGGGCGTGTCCCTTCCATTCCTGCAAAAACAGCAGCGCCTGGTGCTTTTTCATTACGTTCCCCTAAAAATAATTCGGATGGATTTATCACTTCACGTAATCCTTTATCAGACATTTCAAAGACACCAATTTCATCTGTTGGTCCGAAGCGATTTTTTACAGTTCTAAGAATGCGATAATGATGTCCTCCTTCACCCTCAAAATAGAGAACGCCATCAACCATATGTTCAACGACTCGAGGACCAGCAATTTGTCCATCTTTTGTAACATGCCCAACAAGAACAACGGCGGCTCCTGTTTTCTTGGCAAAGCGGATCATTGCCTGAGCACCGATACGTACTTGTGTGACAGTGCCAGGTGCTGAATCTGCTGTATCTGACCATAGGGTTTGAATCGAATCGATAATCACCATATCAAGGTTTTTATGTTCGCTTAAGGTTGCCAGAATATCTTCAACATTGGTTTCAGCAGCAAGTTTCACTTCTGTATTGTTAGCTTCAAGCCTTTGTGCGCGCAGACAAATTTGCGCAATAGCTTCTTCACCTGAAACATAGATGACATTATATCCTTTACGTGATAAAGCAGCGGCTGTTTGTGTCAGCAATGTTGATTTACCAATACCCGGATCACCTCCAACAAGGAGTGCTGATCCACGGACAAAGCCCCCACCGGTAACACGATCAAGTTCAGCAATACCAGAATGAATACGTGGAGCATCTTCGATATTTCCAGAAAGAGATGTGAGTGTGACAATGCGTCCTTTACGAGCATTCTGCTTAGGACCACTTCCTATGCCGCTATTTATAGTTTCTTCGATAAGGGAATTCCATTCCCCACAAGCGCTACATTTTCCTGCCCAACGGGAATGGATGGTTCCGCAATTTTGACAGATAAATTGAATACGATTACGCGCCATGTCGATTTAACCAATTTGCTCTGGAAGGTAATTGCTATCGGCCAGATCACTAAAGCGTGTGAAATCAGATTGAAAGGCAAGGGGCACGATTCCTGTCGGCCCATGGCGCTGTTTTGCAATAATAACATCAGCTTTTCCAAAAGCTTTGTCCATTATTTCTTGCCATTTCGTATGTTCCAAGCTACCTAGTTTTGGTTCTTCATTTTTGAGATAATATTCTTCGCGATAGACAAACAGAACGATGTCGGCATCTTGCTCAATTGAACCAGATTCACGTAAATCTGAGAGCTGTGGACGTTTATCTGTTCTATTTTCTACTTGACGAGAAAGTTGAGAGAGAGCGATAATAGGAATATTCAATTCTTTTGCTAATGCTTTTAATCCTGTGGTAATTTCTGTGATCTCTTGAACACGATTTTCTGATGAACGCTTTGAACTGCTTGTCATGAGTTGGATATAGTCAATAAACAAGATATCTAAACCATGTTGCCGCTTGAGACGCCGCGCACGAGCAGCTAATTGCGTAATTGATATTCCCCCAGTTTGATCAATATAAAGTGGTGCCTTTTGTAGTTGGTTCACCGCACGAATAATTTTTGAAAATTGTTCATCTGAAATATTGCCACGCCGAATATCAGAAGAAGAGACTTCTGTTTGTTCAGAAATAATACGGGTTGCAAGCTGTTCGGATGACATTTCAAGTGAGAAGAATCCCACAATGCCGCCTTCATTTTCTTGGATATTGGCATTACGATTATAAGCATTAGCAATATTAAAGGCAATATTGGTAGCCAGTGAGGTTTTACCCATACCAGGGCGGCCCGCAAGGATAATTAAGTCAGATGCTTGTAATCCTCCCATTTTTTCATCAAGTGTTTTAATATGGGTGGCTATCCCTGATAATTGTGAAGAGCGCTTTTTCGCAGCACTTGCCATATCGATAGCTTTTTTAATAGCCTCATTAAAATTTTCAAATCCACCTCCATATTTCCCTTTTTCTGCTAGCTCAAATAATTGATTTTCAACAGTTTCAATTTGTTGGGTAGGCGTGAGTTCTACAGGAGCATCAAAGGCTGTATTGACAACTTGAGTTCCAAGGTTAATCAAAGACCGTCGGATAAAGAGATCGTAAATGACGCGTCCATAATCTTCAGCGTTAATAATAGTGACTGCCTCTGTGGCTAAGCGAACAACATATTGGTATACAGTAATATCTCCAATTTTTTCTTCCATTTGGATATAGGGCTTGATTGTAACTGGATCTACACGTTTTCCTATTTTAATAAGGTGAGATAAAACATGATAAATTTTTTGATGCAATGGTTCAAAAAAATGTTCTGGTTTTAGAAAATCTGAAACGCGGTCAAGAGAATCATTGTTGATAAAGATGGCACCAAGCAATGCCTGTTCAGCTTCAATATTATGCGGAAGTTGCCGAAAAGAAGGAGAATCCTCTTTCTTTGAAGAGCTGACATTAACAACGTTAGTTTCTTCCATAATATTTTTCCACTAAAATTCTAAGTCTAGCTACTTTAGGCGATAAATTGAAAATCGTATAATTAAAAGAATAGAGCTACAAATCTTCATTTTAAGTTAAAATTATATAATTTTTTAAAACTCTCTTTTCGTTCCTCATTTATCATTTGTGTATTATTTATCTAACGTCTATCTATTTTATTTTATAATATGTGATTTTAAAGTGGAAGTTTTGCTACTCTAAATTTAAGTATTTTTAAGTTACTTAACCTTAAAATTCCAATATCTGTGTAAGTAGAATTATTTTTTTATAACTGAAATTATTTCAGATCATGTGAGGATATAATCAACTTAACGCTCATACAAACTTTAGCCTTAAGGGTAGAACTTTAAATTATTTTTGCTTTATATGCTGGAAAAAAAAGACATTTCACTCTTAGTGATATTATCATTCTCGGCATGTAATGCCTTTAAATAATATATTTCTAATTCTTTCATAAAAATTAGGTTCTTTATGTACGATAGCCATAAAATACTCACTTTTAAAGTGTGAGTATTTTATGAGCGATATTTAAAATGGAATAAAAAATATAAAACAGAAAGCAAAAATAGCAATTAAGCTTCTTGATGAGAACTGTTTATATCGTTGTCATTAATTTCTTCTGCCAATAATTCTTCCTGACTTTCTTCTAATAATTCTTCTTGAATATTATATATTTCTTTAGCCGAAGTGAGGGTTTCACCTTCTGCTTGGCGTTGTGCTTCACTGGTAGAACGCGCAACATTAATAATCACAGAAATTTGAACCTCTGGATGTAAGCTAAGAGTGATAGTGTGAAGACCGATCATTTTTATTGGATGATTAAGTTCGATTTGATTTCTTCCAATAGAAAAGCCTTCATCTGTTATGATTTCAGCAATATCACGTGTTGACACAGAACCATAAAGTTGTCCTGTTTCACCAGCAGAACGAACAACAATGAATGATTGTCCATCAAGTTTTTCAGCAATTTTTTGCGCTTCGCTTTTGCGTTCAAGATTACGTGCTTCAAGTTGTGCACGTTGTACCTCAAAATGTTTTTTATTAGCTTCATTTGCGCGTAAAGCTTTACCTTGAGGCAAGAGAAAATTACGCGCATAACCATCTTTAACTGAGACAATATCACCCATCTGACCAAGACGAGGAATGCGCTCAAGTAAAATAATATCCATAGTTTTTCCTTTCGAACAAATAAATTTAGTGGAGTTTTTTGCGTGATTGAAAATTGTATTGAATAGCAGCCCAAATTCCCATCAAAAGCATCATGAAAACAATAGGTGGAGTAAAAACGACTGTAAAAATAGCAATATAAACAAGAGAAAGTATAATAATCCGACCGTTTACCCCTTTTGTAATATTGTGAAGATATGCTAGACCGCTAATTAATATGATGACAATGTATGCAGTACTAAAGACACGGGTACTCAAGTTAAGAGAAGCGCTCAACTCAATCATCGATGCTATGCAAACAATAATAAAAATAATAATTCCAGAAATTGGAAGGCGGAGAGTTTGGCTCCAATCATCACGGGGTCTTTTCAGCCATTTCATATGTTGTGCTGCTATCATGGAAAAGTAAAGGTTACCAATGAGAAAAACCAAACTATAAATAGTCAAAGAAAAAGCAGTAAAAGTTGCTGTATGCGTCATTAAAAGCTCATTAAAAGCGCGTATATCGGCTTCTTTTATTGACTGTGTTTGTTGCAGAGTTTGTGCTATGTTTTCGGTGATTTTTTTTGCAACGATGGGTGTGGAAGGACGTGTTTGAACATAGAGCCCAATGAAAGTTGCTATAAGAGCGATAAAATTAGTTAAATGAAAAATAACCGATGATAATGGATACCATATCAGTTCGTTTTCTTTTTGCGCTGGTCGTGCAAGCCCAAGAAGCCAAGAAGCATAGACAGCAGGAAGGAAAAATAAGAACATAAAGCCAAGAGCAATATAGGTATTAGTGGTTATGATAAGAACAACAGTGGCACTTATGAGGGCGATGAGACTGGCTAATGTTCCTTGACCGAACGCAACAATAAAAATTGGCAATGAAAGAAAGCAGCCAAGAAGAAGAGAAAAAAAGGGCGCGATATTTGCAACACTGATGATTGCCAGTCCTATCACAACAGCAAACAATCCTGCCAAAATACCGGTTAATATCTCATAAGTACGATTTTTTTTCATTTATTGCTGTCCTGCTTTCTGCAGTTAGAGGCGTGTCAATACCCCAACTTTGACATTTAATAGCTTAACATAGGATACAACAAGCTATTTTTTAACCATATAAGAAATGCAACTGGAGAAACTCTCCAGTTGCATAGCGTATTGATTGCTTACTTTATAACGTACGGAAGTAAGCCTAAAAAGCGAGCACGTTTGATAGCATTAGCTAATTCACGCTGTTTTTTCTGACTAACAGCAGTAATCCGTGAAGGAACAATTTTCCCACGTTCGGAAATATAACGTTGTAACAACTTGATGTCTTTATAATCAATTTTGGGAGCATTGGTCCCTGAAAAAGGACATGTTTTACGACGACGATGAAAGGGGCGACGTGCAGAGTTTTGATTAGTATCAGTCATCATTCTACCCCTTCTATAGTATTTTCACGTTGACGACGTGGAAAACGAGGACGCTCTTCATCATGTCCAATGTGACTATTGCGATCAAGGTGTGAGAGCATAGCAGATTTTTCTTTTTCGTGTTTTTCTACGCGAATGGTCATATAACGCAAAATATCTTCATTGATGCGCATCTGACGCTCCACTTCAGCAATTGCTGAAGCTGGTGCATCAATATTGACTAAGACATAATAAGCTTTACGGTTTTTACGAATACGGTAAGCAAGAGGACGAAGTCCCCAATTTTCTATACGCCCAACTTTTCCACCATGCGCTTCAATGACACCTTTGTAGAGACTCAAAAGTTCATCAACTTGCTGCGGTGCAATGTCTTGTCGGGCAAGGAACATATGTTCATAAAGAGCCATTGTTTTGCCTTTCTTCAATTAAATTTCACCGGTTTTAGCGCAAAGCCTCTGCGACTTGTCTTTTTTGGAAATCCAAAGAAGAAAGGACGCGTTTACAATTCGAGACATCTCAGAGCGGAGATACGGGAGGCCGGAAACATTGTATTTCCTACTGATATTTTACAGCCCTCCGTTCAACCTCCAGCTAAAGTGCCGGCAACGAATATTTCATATCTACAGGTTATCTTTTAAAATAGCAAGTTTATGCACACAAAAAAATTGATTTGTTAAATCTTGATATATTTCCTTCTTCTACAAAAAGATAATACTGTAATATAAAGGCAAAGGAGGGAAAAATGGACTTTTTAAACCAGATTGATGTTACACTCTTTGAAATGTTTGTCGGCAATCATCAAGCTTGGTCGATTGTAGTTTTGTTTAGTATTTTTTGTGCAAAGTTTTTAATTTATATTATTCCTCTCCATCTTTGTGCGTTGTGGTTTTGTGGTGGGGAGAGGGAACGGTGTGTTGTGCTAAGCATTTGCATGAGTATTTGTGCATCTCTTTTCATAGGTTATCTCATTTCTCTTTTTTATTTTCATCCTCGCCCATTCGTGGTAGGGCTGACGACACCGCTTATTCAACATCGTGCAACAGCTTCTTTTCCTAGTAATCATGCCTTGACCATTGCATCTTATGCAGCTAACTTTTATTTTTACCGATACAAAGTTACTTTTAAATTTGCCACCGTGTTTTTGTGCTTGATCTGTTGGGCGCGCATCTTTGTGGGTGTACATTATCCCTTTGATATTTTAGCAGGTGCACTTTTAGGAAGTCTCATAAGTTTGGGTGTTATTCAGTTTATAGCACCCTATTTTCCTAAGTTTTTATATCAAATTCCGCCCTTAAAATATAATTTTAAGTGTGGTATTCGTTTTAAATAAAGGGCTTTATCTTGATTTGTGCGGATGAATAAGGTCAAAAGAAAATAATTTAATTGTACATTTTAGGAGTTGATAAATGGGTGCAGCTTTTGTTTTTCCAGGGCAGGGGAGTCAACTTGTTGGTATGGGGAAAGCGCTTGCAGAGCAATTTATTGTCGCACGGATGGTTTTCGAGGAAGTTGATGATGCTTTGGGTGAGAAATTATCAAAGATCATTTTTGAGGGACCAGCAGATGTTTTAACGTTAACAGCAAATGCACAACCGGCATTAATGGCTGTATCTATGGCTGTCATTTGTGTGATGAAACAATTAGGGCTTCGTATAGAAGAAAAGGTAAGGTTTGTTGCTGGTCATTCTTTAGGAGAATATTCGGCTCTTTGTGCTGCTGGTACATTTACTCTCACAGATACGGCAAGACTTTTGCGTATTCGTGGCAATGCTATGCAGGCTGCTGTCGCGGTTGGTGAAGGTTCTATGGCTGCATTAATTGGTTTAGAAGAGTACATTGTGGAAGAAATTTGTGAAACTGTTTCTGGAGAAGGACTATGTCAGATTGCTAATGATAATGGTGGTGGGCAAATTGTTATTTCCGGTAAAGCAAAAGCAGTTGAGGCAGCGGTAGAGATTGCATCAACAAAAGGTGCAAAACGTGCACTTCTTCTTCCTGTTTCTGCACCTTTTCATTCATCTTTAATGCAACCTGCTGCTGATGCCATGAAGAAAGCACTTTTGACTGTTAACAAAATGTCCCCTATTGTTCCTTTGATTGCCAATGTTTCTGTTGCACCTGAGAGCAATCCAGAGCGTATTACTACTCTTCTTGTCCAACAAGTGACTGGGAGGGTGCGATGGCGTGAAACAATAGAATGGATCGCTGCTAATGGAGTTGATACGCTTTTTGAAGTTGGTTCTGGAAAAGTATTAACAGGTTTAACGCGTCGTATTAACAAAGATATAAAGGGGGTAACCATTGGAACAGTTGATGAAATAGAATCAGCGCTAGGTATGCTCGGCGTTTAATCTATAAGGAGTTAAAAAATGTTTAGATTAACAGGACGTAAAGCTCTTGTAACGGGGGCTTCGGGAGGAATTGGTGAGGCAATTGCACGCTGCTTTCATGCACAAGGAGCCATTGTTGGACTTCATGGAACACGCGAAGAAAAGCTTAGAGAAGTGGCGGCAGAATTAGGGCAGAATGTTTTTGTATTCCCCGCTAATCTTTCTGAACGCCAATCGATTAAACAATTGGCTGAAGTTGCAGAAAGAGAAATGGATGGCGTCGATATTTTGGTTAACAATGCGGGAATCACTAGGGATGGTCTTTTTGTGCGTATGCAAGATAAAGACTGGGATGATGTTTTAGAAGTTAACCTAACAGCTGCTTCTCTTTTGACGCGTGAATTAATACATTCTATGATGCGCCGCCGTTATGGAAGGGTTATTAACATTACATCTGTTGTTGGTGTTGTGGGAAACCCTGGACAAACGAATTATTGTGCTGCAAAAGCAGGCTTGATAGGTTTTTCTAAAGCATTGGCACAAGAAATTGCTTCGCGAAACATCACTGTCAATTGTATTGCTCCAGGATTTATTAAATCTGCAATGACAGACAAGCTTAATGAAAAGCAAAAAGAAGCCATTATGGCTGCGATTCCGATGAAGCGTATGGGAAGTGGGCAAGAAATAGCCGCTGCTGCTGTTTATTTAGCAAGCGATGAAGCAGCCTATACGACAGGTCAAACACTCCATATCAATGGTGGAATGGCAATGATTTGAGTATTTATTTTATTCCACATTGATTTATGAGTTGTATTATTTTAGATAGTAACGATTGAAATGGATAGATGCATCTATTTCTTTAATATGGTCGTTGATCAATTGATGTCGGAATGTCAGATTGGTTCATTTTGTAGGGGATATCCACAGGATGTTTTAAATCATTACTAAAATCTTTTAAAGTAATGCATCTATTGCTTGATTAGATGAACCGATATAGTTAACCAAATTATAGGAAATATAAATTCGAGGATTTCAACATGAGTGATACAGTAGAGCGCGTTAAGAAAATTATCGTGGAACATCTTGGGGTTAATGCTGATAAAGTTGTAGAAAATGCAAGCTTTATCGATGATCTAGGGGCTGATAGCCTTGATACGGTTGAACTCGTTATGGCTTTTGAAGAAGAGTTTGGGGTAGAAATTCCAGATGAAGCTGCTGAAACGATTTTTACAGTTGGCGATGCAGTCAAGTTCATTGATAAAGCTTCTGCGTGATTACTAAAGGGCAAAGGCATAAATTGCTTTTGCCTATATTCTTCGGAGCTCTTTTGAAAAGAGAGCTTTGAGAGGTGAAGTTTAGTTCAAGGTTAGAAGTTATGAGACGTGTTGTTGTTACTGGTTTAGGGTTGGTATCTCCATTAGCTGGTAATACTGAATATAGTTGGAAACGACTTCTTGAAGGAAGAAGTGGTGTCCGACGTATCACTGAGTTTGATGTGTCAGATTTGCCATGCCAGATTGCTGCGCGTATCCCCTTAGGGGATGGAACAGAGGGGACTTATAATGCTGATTTGTATATGGAACCTAAAGAGCAACGTAAAGTTGATGCATTTATTGTTTATGCAATGGCAGCTGCTAACCAAGCGCTTGCAGATGCCGAATGGTTTCCTAAGAGTGATGAAGATCAGATTTGTACAGGCGTGTTAATTGGTTCGGGAATTGGGGGAGTTGAGGGTATTGTTGAAGCTGGTTATACGCTTCGTGATAAGGGTCCACGTCGTGTTTCTCCTTTTTTTATTCCAGGTCGTTTGATTAATCTTGCTTCTGGTTATGTGTCTATTCAATATGGTTTACGGGGGCCTAATCATTCTGTTGTAACGGCTTGTTCAACAGGGGCGCATGCGATTGGTGATGCGGCACGTTTGATTATGTTTGGTGATGCAGATGTCATGGTGGCAGGGGGAACCGAATCTCCAATAAATCGGATATCTCTTGCAGGTTTTGCAGCTTGTAGAGCTCTTTCCACTTGTCGCAATGATGATCCTGAACGGGCGTCACGTCCTTATGATACTGATCGTGATGGTTTTGTGATGGGGGAAGGAGCAGCTGTTGTTGTTTTAGAAGAGCTGGAACATGCAAAAAAACGAGGAGCGCGTATTTATGCTGAGGTTATTGGCTATGGTTTATCTGGTGACGCTTACCACATTACAGCGCCTTCAGAAAGTGGTGAAGGGGCTCAGCGTAGTATGATAGCTGCTCTTAAGCGTGCACAAGTGAATGTAAGTGAACTTGATTATATTAATGCTCATGGTACATCTACGATGGCTGATTCCATAGAGCTAGCGGCTGTTGAGCGTGTTTTAGGGAGTTATGCACCACAAGTTTCTATGTCATCAACGAAATCATCTATCGGGCATTTACTTGGTGCAGCCGGTGCTGCTGAGGCTATTTTTTCTATTTTAGCTATACGGGATAATATAGCCCCAGCGACACTTAATCTTGACAATCCATCGATTGAAACGAAAATCGATCTTGTACCACACAAACCGCGTGAACGAAAGATTGATACGATTCTTTCTAATTCTTTTGGATTTGGTGGGACAAATGCATCGTTGGTGATGCGACGTTTTAGGGGATAATAAGTATTTTTATTTAATTTTTGCTTTTGAGTTTTCTACTTTATTATAAGGTGAATAAGAAATTATAATATTATCCTTAATCGCTATTGAGGGGTTATGTCCGATGTGAAAAATGGAAAATCATTAAAGGACGTAAGTGATTCCTCTTCGAATCATTTAGCAGATAGTTATGACATGTTAATACATAAAAAACGAAAGAAATCATCTATCGTCCGTAATCCGTTGGTCATTCTCGGTCATTTTTTTCTTATGCTGATTGTGATTATTCTTTTTGCCATAAGTATTCCTCTTTATATTGGAAAAAGTATTTTTGAAGAAAAGGGAAAAATTGAGGAAGAACAAATTGTTCTTATCCATCCTGGTACCGGAATTCGTGAAATTGCTTCATTGCTAGAAAAACGTGGTTTCATTCGATCATCAGATATTTTTGTTTATGGGGTTGGTTATCACCAAAAAACAACGCATCTGAAGGCTGGTGAATATTTAATTCCAGCTCATGCTTCGATGCAGGATATTATGGATATTCTTGTGAAAGGAAAATCTATAGAGTATACATTTACAGTACCTGAAGGTTTAACGGTTCAGCAAGTTTTCGATCGATTAGCTGCGAATGAAATTTTGATTGGAGACCTTCCAAAAATTTTGCCTCCAGAAGGTTATTTAATGACGGATACTGTTCGTTTTATTCGGGGAACAACGCGTAAAGAGATTGTAAACAGGTTGCGTGAAGGACAGACAAAATTAATTCATGCTATATGGGCTACGCGTTCACCTGATTTACCCATTAAATCAATTGATGAATTTGTTATATTAGCTTCAATTGTTGAGAAAGAAACGGGAATTGCAGCAGAAAGACCAATGGTTGCTGCGGTATTTTATAACCGCCTTACAAAGCATATGCGTCTTCAATCGGATCCAACAGTAATTTATGGTCTCTTCGGAGGAAAAGGAAAACCATCCGGTCGTGCAATTTATCGTTCAGATCTTGAGAAGGAAACACCATATAATACTTATAAAATTAATGGTTTGCCCCCAACGGCTATTGCAAATCCAGGTCGAGATTCTTTAAAAGCGGTGGCACATCCACCAAGCAGTGATGCACTTTATTTTGTTGCTGATGGTTCAGGAGGGCATGTTTTTTCTCGAACTTTAGAGGAACATAATATGAATGTTCGCAAGTGGCGAGAATTAAAGGCAAAACATTGAATTTATAGTGATAACACATCTTTTTGCATCGTAAATGAGAATCCCAATTATAGTAAAATTTTTCTATTTAAACTTTTTATGAGAATGATAAAAAATCATTTTCTTGTCTGTCACAAGTGGGGTTGGCGTATGGAGAAAAATATTTAAGAAAGAAGTGAATATACTGCTAATACCTTATCTCAAAAAAGAGCAGAATAACATTGAGAATTGCTAAGAAAACACATTGATTAGGAGAGAGGTTGAGATAATGTATAATTCAAATTTTGGAGAAACATTTATGAACAAAGTAGAGTGATGTAATGACAGTCTTTGAAAGTAAATTGAGTACTATAAAAATGAATCAACGCCGCGGTTTTTTATTTATTCTCTCTTCGCCTTCAGGTGCTGGTAAATCAACAATTTCTCGATTACTTCTAAAAGAGGGACAATTAGAGCTTTCCGTAAGTATGACTACAAGGAAAAGGCGTCCTAGTGAAGTAGATGGGCTGCATTATTACTTTATTTCAAAAGAAGAGTTTGAATATAAGCGTGATAGGGATGAATTTATTGAGTGGGCAGAAGTTCACGGAAATTATTATGGCACTTTACGTGAAACTGTTGAAAGCGCATTGAATGCTGGCCAAGATATGTTATTTGATATTGATTATCAAGGTACCGAGCAGCTGCAAAAAAAGATGCTAGGAGACACTGTATCTGTTTTTATTCTTCCACCATCAATGAAAGAGCTTGTTTCGCGTTTACATCGTCGAGCAGAAGATAGTCAAGATACTGTCAATTTGCGATTGGAAAATGCACGAACGGAGTTAAAGCATTGGCTTTCTTATGATTATGTTGTGATTAACGAAGATTTAGATCAGTCTTTATCTTTTATTAAATCAATTTATTTAGCTGAAACCGTAAAACGTGAGCGTTGTTCTTATCTTGGCTCTTTTGTTGATGGGCTTATTGCTGAAAAAATCGATAAATGTTGTGATTAAAAAAGGTTTTATAACACAAAGTGCATTTTTTAGAGCACTAGATGCGCTAAAGTTACAAATTCAGAAATCGAGAGCGTTTCAGCACGGCGCGTTCCATCAATTCCAGCTTTTTCTAATAGCTTTTCACCTCCAAGTATTTTGAGATTTTGACGAAGCATTTTTCGTCTTTTCCCAAAGGCGGTTTTTGTGACGAGGCTTAGTTTTTGTGCAGAGCAGGAAAGAGGTTGTATTCGCGGAATAATATGAACAACGGAAGACGTTACTTTAGGTATTGGTATGAAGGCTTGAGGGGGGACATCAAAAGCAATTTTAGCAGTGGTACGCCAGCCAGTTAAGACACTAAGACGTCCATAATGAGTAGATTGAGGTTTAGCTGTAATCCGTTTGGCAACTTCACGTTGAAACATCAATGTCATTGATTCATAAAAAGGAGGCCATGGTTCAGTCAAAAGCCAATTTAATAAGAGTTGTGTCCCAATATTATAGGGAAGATTTGCAATAATGCGCGGTTTTACAGGGCTTGTTTCAAAGAGTTTTGAGAAATCTTGCTTCAGTGCATCATTACAAATAACTTTTAATTTTTTAGGATAGTGTTTTTCTATTTCTAAGAGAGCCGGTATGCAGCGCTCATCGCGTTCTATTGCTGTTACAATGGCACCCTTTGCTAGCAAGGCACGTGTGAGACCTCCGGGACCTGGACCAATTTCAAGAACAGGTTTTCCTTCTATATTGCCTGCTTGATGAGCAATTTTAGATGTTAAATTAAGATCAAAAAGAAAATTCTGCCCCAAAGATTTATGCGCTTGTAATCCATATATATCAATGACCTCACGCAGAGGAGGGAGATTATCTATTGGCATGGTATTAAACTATTTTTTGCAAGTTGATTTGCAAGTTTAAGAGCAGCAATAAAGCTTTCGGGAGAGGCTATCCCTTTATCAGCAATGTCAAAAGCAGTTCCGTGATCTGGAGACGTGCGAATAAAAGGTAGACCTAACGTGACATTAACAGTGCTGTCAAAGTCTAATGTCTTAACAGGGATAAGGGCTTGATCATGATACATACAAATGGCAACGTCATATGCCTTTCTTGCACATTCATGGAACATTGTGTCGGCAGGTAGCGGGCCTGCAATATTGAGTCCTTTCTTTTTAAGATATTCAATAGCAGGAGTGATAACTTCAATATCTTCTTTGCCCATTGCACCTCCTTCTCCAGCATGAGGATTAAGACCAGCAACAGCTAGTCGGGGTGACGTTATTTTAAACCGTGTTTTTAAGTCACATTCAGTAATAAGTACCGTTTGAATAATTAAATCACGGGTAAGCTGTGAAGGAACATTTTTAAATGGAATATGAACAGTTATTGGTACTGTTTTTAATCGAGGTCCTGCTAACATCATAACTGGATGATAGTATTTATGAAAAGCTTTATGGGCTAAATCAGCTAAAAATTCTGTATGACCTGGAAATTGAAAACCGGCATCATAAAGATTCTTTTTTGCAATAGGACAAGTGATAAGTGCACATGCATGGCCATTTTGAATCAATTGAACACAGCGTTTAATTGCTTCAATAATTCCAGCGGCATTATTCGATGAAGGTATACCTAATTGATCACTTTGTTTGTTTTTTAACGGTATGATAGGAAGAGCGTTTTGAAAATTTTTTGCAGGATTATTGCTTAAAACAGATTGCACCTCAACATCAATCTGTAAAAAACGAGCGCGCGAACGAATAACATCTGGATCAGCAAGAAGTACAAAAGGTGGAATTTGGCGCGTAACACGCAAATTCCACGCTTTTAATACTATTTCAGGACCAATTCCGGCAGGATCACCACCGCTAACAATAAGAGCAGCCATTATGAATTTTGAATGCGTGCCACTCGGCGCAGTTCTCCTAAATATTTGTCGCTTAATTCTTCAAGTTTTTGCGGGCTTCTTTTTTTACTATCTTGAAGAGAAAATATCAGTCGAGCGACATAATCATCAGAAACTCTTTTTATTTTGCAGACAGCAATTGCTTCAATTCCATCAGATGTTTCTTGTAATTTTGTCATTTTTCCAGCAGGCGTTTCAAGAATAGCTTGTTCCCATGCATTAGGAAGTTGTGGCTCCAGAAACTTTCCTAAGTGGCGGATAGTAACGTCTAAAATACCTCTTGCTTGATTGTGAGCATTGGCACATCCACGGAAATGTGCGCGAAAATTACTTGCTTCTCTTTGACGTCTTTCAAAGATCTCTGAACGACGATGCGCAGGAATGACAAAAACAATTCGCTGTAATGTATATTCGTTGGTTGAAGGTTTTACACCACCATTTTTTAATATTCTGCGTACAGCTTCTTGTTCGCTAATCATACCTGTTTCAGCTTGATAGCGTGCGCTAACAAGACGCCCCCATCCTATTTGTCCACGGATGTAATCTTTAAAGTGTTGCACTGTGATCTCAGTTTGGATCAGAATCTGGTTGAGCTGATCAATCGTCATATTATTTTGTGTCGCAAAATTCTCAAAAGCTCTATCAACTTCATCATTGCTTACTTCAATATTAAGACGTTTTATTTCAATATTTTTTAGCTTTTCGTCAATAAGCTCTTTTTTAGCCTGTGCCACCAAATTGCCTTGCTTTTGTTGTAATCTAAGAAAAGCAAGGCGTCTTTGTATATCATAATTTGTGATGGGGTTGCCATTAACTGTAACAACAATAGAAGTCTGCGCAAAGACTGTCGGAATCAAAAATCCATTTATTAACAGGCTACTTACGCTCAAAGACGCAATATAAAATAAAGCAAGAAAACGCTTTTTCAATTTATTCATGTAAATAGGCTTTCGCATTGTTTATTAATTCTCATCAACAACTTAAAATACACGCTTTCTTTCATAAAAACAATGATAAGTTAAATGACTGATACATTCCCTTTATAAATTAATCTATCTTTTTTCCGATATCTGCAATCGTACGCAATGAAAGAGAGAAATTAAAGTTTTGCAAGGGTGCTTTCCTGCCTGGATTCGTTACCTGTTGATAACCGAATGTTAACCCGAAACATTCATCCATATAACTCAAGCTAATTCCTCGCTTTATAAATGTACCAGATACTAAATCATAACCGGCGTTGCTATTAATGGACCAATAATCTGCTAATTTAAGTCCTGTTTGAAAAGAAATTTCTTGGCGCTCTTGAGAATATTCATAGTCTGGTTGCTTTGCGATATAGGCATATTGTAGAGCCGCCCAAAAATTTTGCCATTTTTGTGATGCTTCGATTTCACTACGGCGGATTTTTCCTGTTTTTTTGTCAAAGCGTCCACGCGTTTCTAAGGAAAAACCACTTTTATGGGTTGTACCAAACATTGCAACATAGTCTGAACGTTTTGCCTCTAAGCTAGAATGAGTACCGACATTGATAAAGTCCTTTTCTGCAAAAGAATTCTTTCCTGCTAGATGGAAGGATTGTCCAATGAGACCATAAAGAGACCAATTATCATTAAGGCTTCCAGAATATCTTATACCTATATTGGCTCTTGTACCACCTTCTACACGATCATAACCAGAAAATTTGTCTCGTTGAAAGAGAGTGGTTGCATCAAAGACAAAGCTTTGAGCATCTTCATTAGGAATTTGTCCAATATATTGTTCATTATTGCGTATAAAAATTTGTGCAGTTGGTTCTATAATATGTGTAGAATGATCAGCTGTAATGAGGAAGGGATAACGTAGTTCCAACCCTGCTGTTGCCATGCCACGAATTGCTGAACCATGAATTGCGGATAAGGCATTGTTTTCTATAGAATCTGTGTGATTTTCGCTTGCATTGGTTGTAATGATATCAGCTCGTAGAGAGAGAAGAGGGGTTAAGATGAGTCCGTTGTGCGTGTTGAAGCGCTTTTTCCACTGAAGCTCGTTTGTTAAACGCAAACTATTTCCAGCCATACCAGAAAGTTTTACTGTGTTGAGAGGGTTTCCGTTCTGGTCGGGTGAACTGAAGTCAGCATGGCGACGATAAACTGATTGCATATTACTATGGAAGGTAAGCTCTCCATTATAAATGGGTTCATCTGGTGTGAAAAAATAATCGATGCGTGGTAAGACCCACGCTTGCCGAGAGTGACGTTCATAATGAGGATCATTCAATATTGAATCTTGAACTTTAAAATGATAAAAACGCATATCAAAATAATTTTTTCCTGCAAGACCATTCAAATAGATCTGAGAAAGTTGTGTAGGATTGTTATAGTTTTCAAGTTTATAGGCACGACTAAAATGCCGATCTGATTGTGCAAGAATATCCCATCCATAAGTCCAGTGTGAATTAATACGAAAATCCCCCTTTGTCGCCAGCATATAACGGTTTTTATGTTGGGCATCAATCGTATCATTATCAAATCTATGCGGTTTCATTTGATATATATGAGCAAAGCGAATGTTATAACGTCCCGTTTTTAAACGCTGACGCCATTCCCCTTCGGTTAAAAGCCCTTGTTGGGTATAAACCGTAGAAGAAAGGGTAAAATCATAATGGGGGGCGAGATTCCAGAAATAAGAATTCTTTATCCCCATACCGAGATAATCAGTATAAAAAAAATGAGGAGTAAGCAGACCGCTAGCACGCCTGACAGTTGGATCATAGATCTCAAAATTTGGAAATTTTATAATCGGTACACCAAAAACTTCAAAACTGCTATTTTCAAACCGAATTTTTTTGATGTTATTATTCCATATGATCTTTCTTGCTTTAATTTTCCATAGGACGTCTCTATCTGGTTTATAAGAGCAAGGTTCACAGGCTGTATAGGTTGCATTTTCAAAGACTGTTATGTGGTTGTGTTTGCGTGTAGCATTTTGGGCTGAAAAGTGAACATTGTTGGCTGTATCAATACGTAAGGCGTTTACAAAACCCTCGCCAAGATCTTTGGTCATATCAATTTGGTTGGAATAAATTTTATTACCATCCTTTTGAGTAATTTCAACGTTCCCTTGTGCTATAAGCCGTCCTGTTTTTTGATTGTAAATAATTTTTTGAGCGACAACTTTATTGCCATCATATTCGATTTGAACATTACCGTGTGCAGAAACAGTGTTTTCATCACGATTGTAGATGAGTTCATCCGCAGAGAGCAAAAGAGGAGGTTCCGGATTTTGAATGCGACTTTGAGAAGGAGATAGAAGGCTTTGAGCGTGCGCACAATAAGACAAAGCACTTCCTAAAATAACCCCCACAACACTTTTAAAAGCGAGAGCACTTAATTTTGTTAAAATAGTTTTTTTAAGTGTTAATGCTTTCACTTAGCCATCCTCTTTATGAAGTAAAAAAGAGATTCCTAAGAATAACGCAATAACAACGGGTGTCCAAGCTGCAATAATTGGTGGAATATATCCAGCATTACCGAAAGCTTGAACAAGTACGGAAATAACATAAAGCATAAACCCAGCTATTACGCCACCAAGAATCAACATTCTAGATTGCCCAAAACGTGTAAAATTTAAAGATACAGTTGCTGCAATGAGGGTCATTGCCACAAGCAATGCCGGTAATGCAATCAAAGATTGGAAATACATATCAAAATTATTAGCAGAATAGCCAAATGAACGTGCAATCATAATTTTTTTTGGCAATTGGTAAAATGGAATAGTTGCGGGATTCACTAAACGTTCCGTTAAAAATTCAGGTTTTAGATTGGTTTTTATTTGCAACACGGTAAATTTTTCAGGAGGATGCCCTATTTTATAGATTGTTCCATTTGTTAATAGCCAAAATCCATTAGTCAAGGTTGCTTTTGGGGCGTTAATCCAATTTTTAACGGTTGCATTGTCATTGTATTGTACAAAGGTGGCATCGAGAAGAGAAAGTCCTTGATCGGTGATAGATTTAGCACCAATGGTTGTTCTGCCTAAATTTGTACGTTGTGTTAACCAGTGGATACTTGTATTGTGAAGAGGTGTTAGTACATTGTGATTGCGCCATTCAGTCATCTTTTTTTCTGCTTGAGAAAATCCCCATGCAGCAAGTGGATTAATGAGAAGAATTGAAAATAATCCTAAAAGAAAAGCTCCAAAACAAGCTGGCATAAGAAATTGCCATGCAGAAACACCGATTGAACGAGTCACCACAAGTTCAAGTTTTTTGTTGAGCGAGATAAGCGTTGCCATTGCAGAAAAGAGTGCAATGAAAGGGATAAGTTGTTGCATGATAAAAGGGATGCGTAAAACAGAGAGGAAAAATGCATCTTTTGCTGTATAATGCGGAAGGGAAGATAGCCTACCGGAATTCTCTGTGAAATCGATTAAAAGAGCAAGAACAAAAATGCTTCCCCAGAAATAACAAGTTATTTTAAGATAACGTATAAAAAAATATCGTCCAAGTGTCCACCCAATCATGATATTTCATCCGAGGAATCTTGAGATTTTCGATGTTCAAATTTGTTCATTATTTTTTGAAAAGCGATTTGAAGTATCTCATTAACTTTTGTGGGAAGCCCAATTTTATGATTCGTTAAAAGCATAAAAAAGACAAATGCACTTGTTCCTATAGGTATAATATAAAGGAGAGGAACGTATGCAAGATCGCTTTTTGCTTTTTCTGCGAAAAAATATCCTATCCAATACACCAGAAAAGAAAGGGCAATTGCCGAGATATTTGCGGAATGACGAGCTTGTCGATGGGAGCGTACATCCCCTGCTGCTGCTAATGCAATAAGTGAAAAAACAATAGGGTAGAGCCATTGTGTTAATCTGCGGTGAAATTCAGCTTTATATTGGAGTGGTTTTCGTTGATAGTAGGGATCTTTTGGGTCAGGGTTTTGTAAATAAGAAAGAGACCGATCTTTTGGATAAAGAGTAGGTGTTTTATCACTAGGGATAAACTCTCCTAGGCTAAAAGTATATGAGCTAAATTGCACGATTGAAACACTGTTATTTTGATGATTGACTCTTTCTATTTCACCGTTATTGAGAACCAGAAAACTGCCGTTTTTATTGCTCACAATGGATGCGTCTGTTGCATAATAAAAAAGATCAGTCTTAGGATCACGCTGGTCGGCAATGAAAAGGCGTTCAAGTGTTCCATTTGGATTTCGTTCACCAATTTCTATGTAAAGGTTATTGGCGAGTTTTTGGAAGCTCCCTTCACTAATGAATAGATTAATAAGATCAAAATGAGCGCTTGCTAGCATTTGTCGCATATGAAGACGCGCTTGAGGAACAACAAAATTAGCTATAGAAAAGGAGATACAGGATGCAACAATAGCAAGAAGAAGGATAGGTTTCCAAACAATACTTTTAGGAAAACCAGAGGCATTGATGACAGCAAGTTCTGAGTCTTGATGCATTGCTGAGAGGATGGTTGTAATTGCGATAACTAATGCAAACGGAATGACAACAAAAATAACAGAAGGAACCAATGAGAGTGAAAATTGTAAGACTGTGAGGAGTGTTTGTTTACTTGTTGTGAGAAAGTTTATCCGTGCAAGAATTTGTATAGTCCAACTAACGCCCACTGCTGCAATCATGACAGAACTAAACAAAACAAGGACACGTTTCAGGATGTAGAACTCAATAATACGCATAAATTGGGGAAAATCCTCAGTTTTTAATTCGATAGCAAATATTCTTACTGCTTTCGGTTAAAATGTAATAAAGTTTGAAAAAATATCCTTTCATGAATTGGATATTTTTACCAAATAAATAATATAAAATTGCCTATGAGGTCCTCTTTAAATTTTCCGTACATTATATTTTATTTTCAACTATAGTCTACAAAGAATCTAGAAAATAACTTAAAAAACTTTTTTATTAACGTTGAAGATAAAAATTTTTGTCTTTTAAAGACACGTGCAAAAAGATAATGCATCTCAATCAAAAAAGAGGGTTTATATCTTGAACCGTTTCCTTTGTATTAGGGATATAGAAGTTTTTTTAAAAAGATGTTAGCTTTTTATAAAGAATGATGAAGGCTTAAGAGATTGGATATTTTATTCTATCATTTGACGCAGTCAACGCTGAAGGATATTTTGCCGACGCTTGTGGAGCGTGCATTGGCTCGTTTTGGTAAAGTAACAATACAGTGTGTGAGTAAAGAACAACGCGATTCTATAGATATACATTTATGGGTTTATACTGATGAATCATTTATTGGACATGGAACGGAGTGTGATCAATATCCAAACTTTCAGCCTGTATTTCTTACGACAGGACAAGAAAATCCGAATGATTCAAAGATTCGTTTTCTCATAGAGGGAGCTGTTTGTTCGGATATTGATGCTTATCAACGGCTTGTCGTGATATTTGATGGTAGAAGTGAAGAGCAGTTGAATCTCGTTCGTGCACAGTGGAAAAAATATAAAATGGAAAATCATAATTTAACGTATTGGCAACAGACTGAAGATCGTCGCTGGGAAAAACAGGTTTAATGCGTCTTGTATCTATTGTTCTGATTTTTATAGGATTACTGGGAATAGTAAATCCTGCACTTTTTATTACGGAAGGCTCAGGGGGAGGGCGTTGGGTTTTTATTGTGATTTTTCTTTTAGGCATGTTAAATATATGGACTATAATTAAAAAAACGAAACGCCATAATGATAATTATTGATCGAATTTTGCTTGTTTTATGGGCTGTGATGTTGGCCTTCTTTTGCGTTTCATGGTTGGGGACAACGCATATCTTATCAGAAATGTTTGCTGTTTCTTATATAAGCAATATTGCAGATTTTTTATTTTTCTTTTTGAGTGCCTTGTTCGCGGGAATATTGTGGTGGAAAATACCTCAACCCCTGTCTTTAAAAATGAAACTGGCAGCATTTTTGCTGCCAGTACTTATTTTATTCTTCTTTATTATATTTTAGTTGGATATTTCATCATCTGTAAATCCGACGAAGCAAATCAGTGAAATAAAAGAAGCAAGAAGCAAATAATAGCCGATATAAGATGTATCAAAATGTTGTACCAGATATTCTGCAATATAAGGCGCAAGAGAGGCTCCTACGATACCCGATAAGTTGAAAGTAATAGAAGAACCAGTATATCGAATTGCTGTTGGGTATGGTGAAGCCAAAACAGCACCAAGAGGACTGTATATCATCCCCATGATAGACAAACCGATAACAGACATTGCAAGGACTCCTATAACTCCAGAATTTAAGAAATAAGGAATTGCAAAAGAATAGATACCGGTGATGATTGTAACCCAAATCATCAAAGTTCGACGTCTAATACGATCAGCGAGTTTTCCAGTGATGACAGTAAAAATTCCACAGAAAATAGCACCAACAATTTCGACTTGAAGAGCTTGATGAAATGGCAATTGCAGATGGTTTGTTGAGTAGCTTAACAAATATGCAGTGACCAAGTAAAACAAAACAAATGTTGCCATACCAGAAAATATTCCAAGAAATAGGATTCGTGGACATTTTAAAAAGACATCGATGATAGGAACTTTGACACGTTCTTTACTTTCAAGAGTTTTTTTGAATTGAACAGTTTCATTGATTGAAAGACGGACCCATAATCCTATAATCATAAAAATAACTGAAGCAATAAAAGGAATGCGCCATCCCCAAGCTAAAAGTTCTTCATGATCAAGGAAATGCAACAGACCTAAATAAACGGCAATAGATAAAAATAAACCGATTGGAACACCCAATTGGGGGAACATCGCGTACCAGCCGCGCTTTTCTGGAGGGGCATTTTCTGTTGCGAGCAAAACAGCTCCTCCCCATTCTCCTCCTAATCCCATTCCCTGTCCAATACGGCACAAGGTCAAGAGGAAAGGGGCAAACCATCCAGCGGTTTCATAAGTAGGAAGAAAACCAATAATGACTGTTGAAAGACCCATTGTGAGAAGAGAAGCAATAAGTGTTGCTTTTCTTCCAATTTTATCTCCAAAATGTCCAAAAACAATTGATCCAAAGGGCCGAGCAAAAAAGGCCGCTCCAAAGATCAGGAAAGATTGTAAAATGGCAATCTGATCATTTTGTGTTGGAAAAAACACATGAGGAAATATGAGAGCTGCGGCAGTGGCAAAGACATAGAAATCAAAGAATTCAATTGTTGGGCCAATAAGGCTTGCAAACAAAATGCGACGAGGGGAATTTCTGTTGCTTGTAGCTTTCATTTCTGAGTTTATAGACATGAATAGAATGTCCCTTTCAGTATATGACAAATCAAATGACGAGTTAACTGACTATAACTATAGAAATTTCAAATCAGTGTCGAGTCAATATTATGACACTTCGTTATATATTAGAACAATGATTATGGACTGATGAGTATGAATAAGTGGTGTATATATTATCCATATTG
This sequence comes from Bartonella sp. AP7XZML, assembly GCF_042195745.1. Classification (NCBI taxonomy): domain Bacteria; kingdom Pseudomonadati; phylum Pseudomonadota; class Alphaproteobacteria; order Hyphomicrobiales; family Bartonellaceae; genus Bartonella; species Bartonella sp. AP7XZML. The sequence continues at coordinate 5,055 of NZ_JBHIOT010000095.1, read as the reverse complement.
AATAAAATAAAGACACTGCTTTAAATGCTGTAGAAGATGGCAATAGGTGGCCATAAACGCAGCTCTCATTCACATTGCTGTTTCCTTTAAAGTTTAATGCCATTTTTATCTATTAAGGAATCAATCTTATTCGTAGATCAGTGTTTAGTGTCTCAAAATATTAAAAATATTTTTCATGGATGCAATTATAACACTTTTAAAGTGTATCTAAAACAAATTAAATCTTTTAGTTGTGCATGCATTTTAAAACACATGGTGTATATTTGATCTGTCAGAGCTTAATCCATCGAATGCTTTGCTATCTTAAAAGACATGAGGTTGAGCAATTACGTTGTGTTGTTTTGATCTATGCACTTTTTTCTAAATGGGAGAATTTAAATTTAAAATTATGGAGTGTAAATAATGCAACGCAAATTGAAATTAAGTTTTTGTGCGGTAATGGCCAGTGGTTTTTTTGTCAAGATTGCGAGTGCATATGGAGTAGCTACACCAAGAGAAAAGTTATTAACACCAGTAAGTATCAGTGAACACCTAGAAGAGACAAGAAAGTTGTTATCGGAAGTGAGGGGACTAAAAGAAAAAAAGGGGGGATCAAAAAAGATAGAGAATAAACAGACAGTAGAAGGAAGTGATCTTTCAGAAGAGGAAAGGAAGAGATTAGAAAAGCTATTCTTTGAAGTACTCACAAATTCAATAATAAGCGATGGTGCTACGATCTATATTACTAACCGTGACTCTGAAGGTTCTGAAATAAATAGCTTTAACTATAAAGATGCAGCTTATTCCATTAATAATACGGTTAGAGAAGGGGGAAAACTCTACATTGATGCAGCAAGTGTTAGCAGGGATACGACAATTGAGCATGGTGGGATTGAGTTTGTCCAAAACTTGAGCAGTTCGGAATATGCCGCTGTTAAAAAAGGGGGGAAACAAATTGTTGAGAGTGGTGCAAATGCAGAAGGGGCTCAAATCCATGGCGGTGAGCAGATTATTTTTGGTAAGGGGTTTCTTGGGGATGGTTTGTCGCGTGAAGATAAGGCAAGTAGTGCTTATGGCACTGAAATTCATGCTGCAGATGGAATGCTAGGAATACAAAGTGTCTATAGTGGGGGGATGGCTGTTGACACAAAGATTATGGAAGGTGGTGTCCAGAATCTTGATGGTAAAGAGAATTTTCATAACGGTTTCTCAGAAGATGCTGATACAGCCGATATAAAAGATGAAGATTTTACAATTAATGAGGGGGCTTTTGCACTGAGTACCGAACTTTTTAAAAATGGTATGCAGAATATCTTTGCAGGAGGGAATGCGAGCGAAGTTACTTTATACGATAGAGCTACTCAGAAGATATATGATTCTGGATACGTGGATAATCTAACAATTAATCATCAAGCACAATCATGGGTTTTTGCCGGTGCGATATTAGATAAGGATACAAATGTTAATGATTTTGGCAACCTCTATCTCTATGCTGGAAATGGTGAAGCTGTTACGGAAGTAGAAAATCTTAATTTAAATGGAGAAGATAGCAAACTATACATTATTGCGTCTGAAGATAACGGCAAAAAAACTGAGATTAATGTTAAGAATTTAAAAGGAAATGGGAGAGTTATTTTTACGTCTTTAGGGACTAATAAGCATTATTCACAGCTTAATATCGATGATCTTTCAGGTTCTTTACATTTCGATTTTAATGTCAATTTTGCCAAGCAGCTTAGTGATTATCTTGTGATTAAAAAAAGGGGCTCTGGTTCTCACACAATAAGTGTGGCTGATTCTGGGCGTGAAATTACAAATTCTTCTTACAAAAAGCTTAAATTAATTACTGATCGCAGCGGAAATGCCCATTTTACTCTGACAAACACTTTTGGTGAAAAAATCGGAACTGTTGATGCCGGAACCTATCGGTACAGTTTGAAACATAGAAACAATAAGGGTACTGGTAAAATTTGGTACTTAGATGCAAACCACACCATTGATGAGACAACTTCTCAAGTTTTTGATAGAGTATTGAAACCATATACTGGTTCATCAAGTGATTTACTTACAGAACTCACAATTGATCAAGGAACAACTGTTTCTATTGCAGATCCTAGCTTTGACACGAGTAGCAAGGAAGTTGATAGCAATGGAGAAACTTCAATTAGTAATACAGTTAAAGATGGTGGAAAGCTTTCCGTTTATAGCGGTGGTTTTAGCTTGTATACGACAATTCAAAGAGGTGGCACTGAGCTTATTAAAACACAGGGTCTTTCACAGGATACTATTGTTCATAAAGGTGGGCAACAAAAGGTTAAAGAGGGGGGAAAAGCTGAAGGGGCTAAAATTTACGGAGGTGAGCAATTTGTTTCAGGAAAGTCTGATATCAAAGGTGAGATGGTAAGAAGCAGTGCCTATGACACTATCGTTTCTGGTAAAAATGGAGTGTTAGGATACCAGAATGTGTATGATGATGGAGAGGTTTTTAGCACAAAGATCATGGAAGGAGGGGTACAAAATCTTTTTGTGGAAGAAGATCTAGACCATTATAGCAGTTTTGCCTTTGATACGAAGGTCTTTTCTGGTGGACAGCAACATGTTTTAGCGGGAGGAATCGCGATTGGCGTTCTTTTAGAAGGAACTGCTTTTCAGGCAATAGATTTAGGAGGTTATGTAAAAGATTTAACCGTTAAGGATCAAGCACAATCGTGGTTACATGGTGGCGCAACATTGGAAGGAAAGACAACGGTTAATGATTCTGGACGGATTTATCTTTATGCTGGTGCAGAGCAATCTCGTACTGAAGTAGAAAAAATTGTCTTAAATGGTAGAGATACAAAATTGTACGCGATTGCCTCTAATATAGATGGTGAAAGTTCTTTGATTGAGAATCTGAGTGGGAATGGTCGTGTTATTTTTACTTCTACCGTGTTTAATCCACATTACTCTAAACTTGAGATCAATGATCTTTCAGGGAGTTTACATTTTAGGTTGCATACTAATTTTGCAGAACAGCGCGGTGATTATCTTCTGATAAAACAAGGATCAGGTAATCACACCATAAGTGTTACCGATTCTGGTGTTGAAATTACCAATTCTCCTCTACAAGATCAGAATTTAGTTTTGGAGCTTGATTTAATTCATGTTCAAAGCGGAAATGCGCATTTTACTCTGACAGATTTTTCTGGTGAAGAGACGAGTACGATTGATGGTGGAGCCTACATGTATGGCTTAAAGACAAAAGATGATAATGGGGGAAAGACTTGGTCTTTGGCTACATCACAAATAACTTCTGCTCCTGTAATTCCTTCACCTCATGTGGAGTCGCCTATAGATAAGCTTCCTGAAAAAGAAGAAAATATGACATCGGCAAAAGATTTTAGTATCTCTGATGTAATTCATTACAGCATTGGGGAAGGAGGAGGAATTCTACAAAGCTCTTTGCTCGGTGATGATAACGTAGTTTATGTCTCTGATGATGGAGAGCAAGGTGTTCTTAAGAAGTCTATTAATAATACAATTCAGGGATCAGGAAGACTTTATGTTGAAGCTGGTGGTTTCAGTAAAAATACAACCATTGAAAATGGTGGTACTGAGATTGTAGGGGAACAGGGGGTCTCAGAATCTACGATTATTTACGAGGGTGGAAAACAAAAAGTGGAGGGGGGAGGCTCTGCATTGAGAGCTGAAATTTATGGTGGGGAGCAGCTTGTTTTCGGAAATGGTTATGTAAATGGTGGAATTGTGGGGAGCAGTGCTTATAACACGACACTTTATGGTCAAGGTGATACGCCGGGACAGCAGAATGTATATGATGATGGGATGGCTGTGGGAACAAAAGTGATGAGTGGAGGAGTACAAACTCTTGCTAAGTGGTTTCCTAATGATGATAACTTTGCAGAAAAAGCCGGCGGTTTAGCTGTAAATGCTGAAATCTTTTCAGAGGGTGTGCAGCGTGTTTTAGCAGGAGGTGAAGCAAATACAGTCATTTTACGCACTGGTGGTGTTCAAAAAGTCTATGCTGGTAGCATTGTAAAAAATCTAACGATTGAAGGTAATGCTAATTCATGGATTTCTCCTGGTGCAATATTAGGAGGAGAAATAAAAGTTCAGGATTTTGGTGGGCTCCATCTTGATGCTGGAGATAATGGTCAACAAACTATAGTAGAAAACATTGAATTAAACGGAGAAGACGCTCAATTATACTCCGTTGCTCGTGGGTTTGACGATAAAAGTACACACATTCAGCAGTTAAGCGGTGTAGGAAAAGTCATTTTTACTTCTACAGAATCCGATTTACATTACTCTAAGCTTTATATTGATAATCTTTTGGGGAGTCTACATTTCGATTTTAATGTCAGCCTTGCAGAAGGAGAAGGTGATTATCTCTTTATCAAAAATGGCCGTGGTTCTCACACAATAAATATTTTAGATTCCGGTATTGAAATTGTTGATCCTTCTTCAACAGAACTTGATTTAATTGTTGATCAAAGTGGAGGCGCACATTTTACCCTGAGAAGCTTTTCTGGTGCAAATGTTAAAACTATTGATGGCGGAACCTATACGTATGGTTTAAAACAGAGAATTGATGAGGATGGGGGTGAAAAAGTTTGGTATTTATCTGCAGTATTTATTGATAATGTTTCATTTCTCAACAGTTTACCACGTAGTAGAAGCAGATCTATGCGGCATTTAAATCAAAATCAATCAGTTTCTTCTCTTTCAACGATTACAGCACCACAAGAGCATGCTATTAAATTGCCACGTCGAAGAAAAAACCGCCAAAACTTAAGGCAAAAATCTCAGGCTTCTGTATCTCCAACTATTTCCTCTCTTGGAAGTCACGTTATTGAAGTCTTAGGTTCAGGAAGTTCTCATCCTCTTTCTGATGAAAAACAACAAACTGCTGTTTCAACCTCTTCTCAATCTTTAGCCGATCAAATGATTGTGCGTCCAGTTCATAAAGAACATCCTTTTCCACAATTGAGTGAGAATCTTTCAGTTTCTCACTTTTTGACCACTCCCTCTACAGATGCGGTATTGTCTATGTCTGCGGCTCCAGCGATGATTTTTCAC